>NZ_JBSXOQ010000053.1:0-115705 GCF_056859495.1 Sphingobium sp. L-44
CTTTCGTGAAAATCGCCCCTGATACCCGGCTACGCGGTGTCAGCCGGGGCATTCCAAAAGCATCGCCGAATCTGACCGTCAAAACAGTCGGATTTCCGTCGATCCGGGGGGGCCGTTTTTTCCATTTCGTAAATCAGTTGATTCGGGAAAGAGGTGTTAACGCCGAGGCGGTAAAGATGGAGACGAGGAACGGGAGCACCTGTCAGGCATGTGGAATGACGACAATGCCATCTATGACGATGGCGAGTGGATCACTTGGACCGAGATCAACTCTCACCTCGAACGGTTAGAGTTCGAAGCCCGCTTCCCGGACCTCGAAGCCGATCTGGTGCCGATCTTCCAAAGCCTGCTTGCCACGGCGCAGGATTACCACGAACTGACCGGGCGGCACCTACAGGTCTACGGCGACCTTGGTGAACTCTATGGCGCGATCATCCACGGGCTGAAGCTGCACCGCAACTATGCGCAGGGATCGGATGGGAAGATCGGCAACGACTTCGTCGAGGTGAAGACCATCACGCCCTTCAAGACCAACGATGTCGTCGCCCTCAATCTCAAGCGCAACTTCAGCAAGGTGCTGATCGTGAAGATCAGCGCCGACTTCGAGGTCAGGGGGAAGCTCATCGACCGGAAGGCGCTGCCCAAGATCAAGGGCGACCGCCTCATGCTCTCATGGGATCACTTCGAGCAGGCCGACGCGGCCTGACCATCATCGCGCCCGCTCGATGAGCCCCACCAACTGGTTGCCCATCCCGACGATGCGGAAGCCGGTGTCCTTCGTCCTGTCGCTGGCCGCGTCATAATAGCCGACGATGCGGTAGCCGATGTCGAGCGCGCGCTGATCCCCGTTCGAGGTGTCCTCGATATAGCCAATGATGAAGTTGCGCTGATCCCGGATCGCCGTGCGTGCCATGATGCCTCCTGTCGAGTGAAGGCTCGACGCTCTCATGGATGCGCGAAATAATCGAACTATTAGAACTGCTTGACGCATTCCAGAACTGGAGCGAGTCTTTCTGGAATGACCAAGCGCGTAGCGATTTACACCCGTGTCTCGACGAACGACGGGAAGCAGACCACTGAGAATCAGCTCCGCGATCTGCACATGATGGCAGAGCGCATGGGCTGGACGGTCGTCGCCCACTTCACCGATGAAGGCATCTCCGGCGCACGCGGACGCGAGAAGCGTCCCGGCCTCGACGCGCTGCTCAAGGCCATTGCTCGACGTGAATGCGACATGGTGGCGGCGTGGTCGGTCTGTCGCCTCGGGCGATCGTTGCAGCACCTGATCACCATGCTGGGCGATCTCGATGCCCGTGGCGTCGATCTCTACCTGCATGTGCAGGCGCTCGACACCTCGACGCCGAGTGGCAAGGCCATGTTCGGCATGCTGGGCGTGTTCGCCGAGTTCGAGCGAGCGATGATCTCTGAACGGGTGAAAGCCGGGCTGGCGCGCAGCGCCAGGAAGGGAGGCCGTCCGCCTCTCGATCCCGACAAGGCCGAGCAGATCAGGCGCTCGCTCGCCCGCGGTGTCAGCATCAACGCGACGGCGAAGAAGCTGCGCGTCGGCGTTGGCACCGTCCATCGGTTGAAGAAACAGATGGCGTTCGCCGCCTGATTACAGGGTTCGCAGCCACTCGATCGCTTCTTCGGCGGTCATCACTCGACCCGGCTGAGCCGCAGCCTGCTCGATCATCGCGAGAGAATCCGGGTCGAGTTCATCGCCCCGGCAGATCGGGCACGGCTCGTCGGCCCCATCATCATCGCATCGTCCGCCATGCTCAACCACGATCCCGGAGCCTCCGCACATGACCCAGCCAGATCATATCACAGGCTCGCCGGCTTCGCTCATCGAGCATGTCGCAGGCGGTCAGGGGCGTGATGATGCGAGTGTTCTTCTGGCACTCACATCGAGTGGCGTTGAAAAGGCAGGAGAAAACTCGAACTCGCAGGCGGACCCTGCTTCCTCGACCTGCTACGCTCCTCTTCTGGCACCATTTTCCTTCGGTGAGGAAGGAAGCAAAAACCGCCGGAAACGGCGGTTTTTTTGTCTGTCGCAGGTCGAACCGCTGTCGATCCGATGGCCAGCTCATCCCGCCCGAACAAAAACGCCGCCCGGTCCATGATGGACAGGACGGCGCCAATGTCTTCGCAGTGCGGCCAGCCTCAGCTGCCGTTCGGGCCGCCGCCCGGACCGGCGCCACCGGCCGAGCCGGCACCCATGGCCCCCACGGCACCGATATTGCCGAAAATCTCGTCGAACAGGCTGCGATGGCGGCCCAGCGTCGGGGTCTTGTCGCCGGTCGGCGAGATGTGCGCGACCTGCTCCAGGCCCATGCGATCGACGGCGACGACGTTGCCCGCCGGGTCGAACCGGACATGCAGAACCGTCTGCGACACCGGCTTGGGATTGGAGAAGGCGAGCGAGCGCATGTCGCGCGACACATAATACCAGTCCTGTTCGCCAAACTGGGCGACGAAGCTGGGACGGCCCAGCGTGCCTTCGACCGAGGCACGATTGTCGATGCCGGGCTGGACGGAGTCCACCAGCAGCTTGTCGACCTGATAGCCCTGATGCGTGCGGATGCGGGTACAGCCCGATGCGCTGATCACGATCGCGCCGAGGCCCAGAGCCAGCAGGAAACGCCCGCGGCGGGACTGGCGGCTAAACTTGCGCATGGTCTTCTCCTGCGGGGACGGGCCCGCGAACCCAAGAAACAGAAAGCCGCCATTGCATCGGGCGGCCCAGCGATCAATATGGAAATGCGCAGGCCCCGGCAAGGGGCGCACGCGCCCGCGAAGCCCGCTGGCCCACATTCCATCACGAAAAGACGGCAACCCATGTCCCAATCCCGTCCTTCCTTCCTCCAGCGCCTGCTGGGCCGCGATGATCCCAAGGCCGGCCTGATGCCGCTTTATCATGCGGTGGTGGCCGAGGGACGGCAGCCACACTGGTATCTGCAGGGCGGTGTGCCCGATACGCTGGACGGCCGGTTCGACATGATCGTCGCGATATTGGCGCAAGTGCTGATGCGACTGGAGGCGCTGGGCGCGGCGCAGGACAGCGTGTGGCTGACCGAGCTGTTCGTCGACGACATGGACGGCCAGTTGCGCCAGGAAGGGATTGGTGATGTTGTCGTCGGCAAGCATATCGGCCGGATGATGAGCGCGCTGGGCGGGCGACTGGCGGCCTATCGTGCGGCCTTGACGGGGGAGGGCGATCTGGAGGATGCGCTGCGCCGAAACCTGTATCGCGGTGACGCCCCGTCGACGGACGCCCTGGCCCATGTCGAGGGCGCGCTGCGCGCGCGCTGGACACGGCTGGCCTGCCTGACCCGCGACGCCTTGCTGGCTGGAGACCTTGGATGAGCGACATGATCGAATTTTCGCGCCCCGTGCGCGCCGACCAGCTGGGCAAGCTGGGTGACAGCCTGGTGACCATCAGCGCCGATGAGGGCGAGCGCGCCGCGCTGATGCGCCGTTTTGCGCTGCTGGCGCTCGACCGGCTGGAGGCGGATTATCGGCTGAGCGCGGAGGGCAGCACGATCCTGGCACGCGGCCGGGTCCGCGCCGCCCTGGCCCAGCCCTGCGTCGCCACCGGCCTGCCGGTGCCCGAAACCATCGATACCGATTTCCTGCTGCGCTTCGTGCCCGAGAGCGGCGACCTGCCCGAGGGCGAGGAGCTGGAGCTGGACGCGGAGGATTGCGACACGATCGGCTATGACGGCAATGTTATCGACATGGGCGAAGCGGTGGCCGAGACGGTCGCGCTGGCGATGGAACCCTATCCGCGCGCGCCGGAGGCCGACAGCTATCTGCGCGAGGCCGGTGTGCTGACCGAGGATCAGGCCAGCCCCTTTGCCGCGCTGCTGGCCATGGCCAAGGATGAAAAGGGCAAGAAGAAGGGCTGACACGCCCGACTGTTTCCCTTTCGTTCCCATGGTGGCATAAGGCCGGCCATGGACGCCCCGCCGCCCGCGCTGCGCAAGATCATCCATATCGACATGGACGCCTTTTATGCGTCGGTCGAACAGCGTGACGACCCGAGTCTGCGCGGCAAGGCGATCGCCGTGGGTGGTGGCGGTCCGCGCGGCGTCGTCGCCACCTGCAGCTATGAAGCGCGCAAGTTCGGCGTGCGATCGGCGATGCCGGGTGCAAGAGCGCGGCGATTATGCCCCGAGCTGCTGTTCGTGAAGCCGCGGTTCGAAGTCTATCGCAGCGTATCTGCCCAGATCCGCGCGATCTTTGCGCGCTTTACCGACATGATCCAGCCGCTCTCGCTCGACGAGGCCTATCTGGATGTGACGCAGAACAAGCCGGGCATCGCGTCGGCGACGCAGGTGGCGCAGGAAATCCGGCGGCTGATCCAGGAGGAAACAGGCCTCACCGCATCAGCCGGCGTTTCCTACAACAAGCTGATCGCCAAGCTGGCGTCGGACCAGAACAAGCCCGACGGGCTGTGCGTGGTGCGGCCGGCGGAAGGCGCCGACTTCATGGCGCGCATGCCGGTGCGGCGGATTCACGGCATCGGCCCGGTCACCGCCGAACGGATGCACAAATTGGGGATCGAGACCGGCGCCGACCTGCGCGATCGCGACCTGTCCTTCCTCCAGACTCATTTCGGCAGCAGCGCGCTCTTTTATTATCGCGCCGCGCGGGGTGAGGACGATCGGCCAGTGCATGAACGGCAGGAGCGCAAGTCGGTCAGCGTCGAGGACACCTTCTTCGAGGATCTTGTCGCCGAGGAGGCCTTGCTGCGCGAGATCGAGCGGATAGCGGAAAGCCTGTGGGCCCGGATCGAGAAGGCGCAGGCCTATGGCCGGACCGTTGTGCTGAAGGTGAAGTTCGCCGATTTCCGCATCATCACCCGGTCACGCAGCTTTGCCGCGCCGGTTCGATCGGTCGAACAATTGGTGGACGCTGGCTGTACGCTGCTGAAGGCGCAATTGCCGCTGCGCATGGGGGCCCGGCTGCTGGGCCTGGGCATCCATAATCTGGAAGGCGAGGGGGAAGTGGGGGAGAGCGGCGACGCGGGCGCCCAGCTCTCCCTGCTATGACCGTCAGAAGGGCAGCCAGGTCCGCTTTTCGCTGAACTTCATATAGCCCGCATTGACGCCGAGGCGATAACCGACGCCCAGGCGGATCGGGATCAGCACCACGCTGCCCCAGCGCAGATAGCTGGCGGTGAAGCCACCGACCAGATAGGCGGTGCCTTCGGCGGCCGGGAAGCGATGGTAGAGATCCTGGCTGTCATAGAGATTATAGACCAGGACGAAGGTGTTGGCGGCATTGCCACCGACGTCGAAGCCGATCGACGGGCCGGTCCAATAGACTTCGCGCTTGCCCTCGATCTTGTGGTTGAGCGTGCCCGAACCATAGCGCAGGCCGACCACGAAGGCGCCCGACGCCTCGCGCCCGGAAATATAGGCATTGGGCTGGCCCTGATCCTTGAGGATCTTCTCGATAATGCCGGCCAGGCCCTCGGCCCCCTTGCCGAACACGCCTTCGGCCGCGCCGATCAGATCATCTTCCTGATAGGATTCGCCCGGCGCCATCGCGGCTGGCGGCGAATTGGAGGTGACCGGTGCGCCGGTGGCGGTCGCCCCGCCGGCAGCGGGCGCGGCATTATAGGTGCCGGAATCGGTCGAAGTCGCTGGCGGCGGCAGGCTGGAATCGACACCGGGATCGGTCGGCGTGCTGTTCTGGACCGGCGGCGGCGCAAGATCGGAATCGATCGCCGTGTTGGGATCGACCGTGCGAATCTGCGCGCTGGCGACCGGCGCCAGCAGAAGCCCGCCGAGTGCCGCCATCAGGGCACCCACCCGTGCGAAGCGGGCGCCCGTGCGCCCCATGCTGCCGATCATTACCCGATACTCCCCGAAGCCCGCTCTTGAAAACATCCGTCAGATTATCCGTCGCCAAGCTGAAACGACAATGAACGAACGCCCACCGGAGTCGATTCTAAGCCAGATTGAATCCGATTGTGCAAATCCGCATGAAAAATCGCACATTTGGACCGTTGCCATGGATCAAAGCCGTCGCTATAGCCCGTCGCCTAGCCACTGCCTCCCGGTTTCCGGTAGGCAAATTCGTGCGGAGACGTGGGTGAGTGGCTGAAACCAGCGGTTTGCTAAACCGTCGTAGCCTTAAGGGGCTACCGAGGGTTCGAATCCCTCCGTCTCCGCCACCTTTCCCTTGATAATGATCCGGCCGCTCAGGCCGCAATATCGGCCTTTGACCGGCCGGTTGGCATCGTCGCATGCACAAAGCGTCGAAAACGCCCCATTAACCGCACTTTTAAGCGCAATCGGACGCTTGGGGGCGATGGACCTTGGCTTTCGTGCCAGCTATGCAATGCGCGCCAACAACAAAGGAAAGTCTATTCCATGAACAACAGCGACCTCGCCGACAGCCTGGCTTCGGCCAACAACATCACCAAGGCCGATGCTCGCAAGCTGGTCGATGGCGTGTTCGCCGCGATCGCCGATGCTGCCGCGAAGGGCGAAGAAGTTTCGCTCAACGGCTTCGGCAAGTTCAAGGTCAAGGACACGCCCGCCCGCGAAGGCCGCAACCCTTCGACCGGTGCGACCATCCAGATCGCTGCCGCCAAGAAGCTGACCTTCACCCCCGCCAAGGCGGTCAAGGACAAGCTGAACGGCTGAGGAACTGGCCCGGTGCCCGCCTGATGGCGCGGCACCGGGCTTATTCTGCCGGCGTCCTCCGGTCCCGCACGGACGGATCGCCCCAACGCCCATTGATCCTTGGGCGAAAAACTAAAGGGTTACGCCGCGCTTCCAGATGCCGATGGCGCGTTCGTCATTCACCTCGTTCCGGGCCGGCGCCCCGCTGGCAATCGCGACGATATGCGCCAGCAGCGCATCGGCCGCGGCATCCATCCCTTCCTGCAGGACGCGTCCGGCGTCGAAATCGATCCAGCCCGGCTTGCGATCGGCCAGCGCGCTGTTCGACGCGATCTTGACCGTCGGTACCGGACTGCCAAGTGGCGTGCCGCGACCGGTCGAGAACAAGGTCAGGGTTGCGCCAGCCGCCGCCAGCGCTGTCGTCGACACGGCATCATTGCCGGGGCCTTCCAATATGGTGAGGCCGGTGCGGCTGATCCGGTCGCCATAGTCGATGACGTCGGTCACGATGGCGATCCCGCCCTTCTGCACCGCGCCCAGCGATTTTTCCTCCAGCGTGGTGATGCCGCCGGCAATATTGCCGGGACTGGGATTTTCCGACACCGGCTCGCCATGGTCGAGGAAATAGCGTTTGAAGCGGTTGACCGCCTGCGTCAGCCGATCGAACACCGCCTCATTCTCGGCGCGCTGCATCAACAGCGTCTCCGCGCCGAAAATCTCCGGGATTTCGGTCAGGATCGCGCTGCCCTGTGCCTGGGCCACGGCATCGGCCATCCGACCGATCAGCGGATTGGCGGTGAGGCCGCTCATCGCATCGGAGCCACCGCATTTGACCCCCAGACGCAACGCCGAAAGCGGCACATCCTGCCGCTGATCCGCGCTGGCGAGATCGATCAGTTCAGCAAGCGCCGTCATGCCAGCCTCGAACTCGTCGCTTTCGCTCTGCGCGCGGACGGTGCGCAGCCGGGCGCGCCGATCGGGCGGAATGCGCGACAGCAGCGCATCTAGCTGGTTGGATTCGCAGCCCAGTCCAAGCAGCAACACCCCGCCGGCATTGGGATTGAGCGCCAGAGAGGCGAGAATCGCGGCCGTGCCGTCGAGATCCGCGCCGAGTTGCGAGCAACCAAAGGGGTGATTGAAGGCATGGACGCCATCGATACGCCCCTCCGCCAGCGCCGCCCCCTTCATCGCCAGTCGCTCGCCCAGCCGGCCGACACAGCCCACGGTCGGGAGAATCCATATCTCGTTGCGCGTGCCGACGCTGCCGTCGGCGCGGACATAGCCGCGGAAATGCGGGACGGGTCGGTCCGTCGAGGATAGCGGCTGCGGCTGCGCACCGGTGAAGCGATAGGCCAGTTCGCCCGAAAGCGCGGTGTGGAGATTATGGCTGTGGACATGCTCGCCAGCCAGGATCGCCTGCGTCGCCAAACCGATCGGCGCGCGATAGCGGCGGACCGGCGCCCCGGCCGCAATATCGTGGAGCGCAAACTTGTGCCCGGCCGGAACCGGATCGCGCAACGGCACATCGACCTTGCCGACCCGCACCGTCTGCCCAGCCTTCAGCGGGTGCAGCGCAACGGCGACATCATCTTCGGGTGCGACCTGAAGGGCCAGCAGCGGGGCGGTTTCGGCAAGGATCGACATGGGTTTGGAATAGGCCATTGCCAGCGTTGGCACAAGGCGGTAACCGGCGGACAAGGAGATCGCCATGCATCCGCTTACCCTGTCGCCCGACCGCCTGTTCCCCGCCGATCCCACGACCCGTTCGATCGCCCGCGCGCTCTATGCCGAGGTCGCCAACCTGCCGATCATCAGCCCGCATGGCCATACCGACCCGGCCTGGTTCGCCACCAATGCCCCCTGGTCCAACGCGACCGAACTGCTGCTGGCGCCCGACCATTATCTGTTCCGCATGCTCTATTCGCAGGGCATCGCGCTGGACGATCTGGGCGTGCCGCATCGCGGCGGCCTGCCCGATACCGATCCGCGCGCGGCATGGCGCCTGTTCGCCAGCCATTATCATCTGTTCCGGGGCACTCCGTCGAGCATGTGGCTGGACCATGTCTTTGCCGAAGTGTTCGGGCTGGACGTGGCGCTGGACGCACAGAGCGCCGACCAGGTCTATGATGCGATCAACGCGGCGCTCGCCACCGACGCCTTCCGCCCGCGCGCGCTGTTCGAGCGGTTCAATATCGAATTGCTGGCGACGACCGAAGGCGCGGACGACGATCTGCGCCATCATCAGGCGATCCGGGAATCCGGTTGGCAGGGGCGGGTGGTCACCACCTATCGCCCGGATTCGGTGATCGACCCCGAGCATGAGGAATTTCGGGGCGCGCTGGTCCGCTTCGGCGACATGACCGGCGAGGATGTCGAAAGCTGGCAAGGCTATCTGGCCGCCCATGCCAAGCGCCGCGCCGATTTCCGCGCCATGGGTGCAACCGCGACCGATCATGGCTTTGCGACGCCGCGCACCGCCAATCTGTCGACGATGGAATGCGAGGCGCTGTTCGCGAAGATCGTCGGCGGCTCGGCCGATGCCGACGATGCCGAGCTGTTCCGCGCCCAGATGCTGACCGAAATGGCCAAGATGAGCCAGGCGGACGGCATGGTGATGCAGATCCATCCCGGTTCCTGCCGCAACCATAATGCGGCGCTGTTCCACAGCCATGGTCGCGACAAGGGCGCCGACATCCCGATGCGCACCGACTATGTCGGTGCCCTCAAGCCGATGCTGGACGTGGTCGGCAACGACGCCAATCTGACCATCATTCTCTTCACCCTGGACGAGACCACCTATGCCCGCGAACTGGCGCCGCTGGCCGGCCATTATCCCTGCCTGCGGCTGGGCCCGGCCTGGTGGTTCCATGACAGCCCGGAAGGGATGCGCCGCTTCCGCGAGATGACGACGGAGACCGCCGGCTTCTACAATACGGTCGGGTTCAACGACGACACCCGCGCTTTCCTGTCGATCCCGGCGCGGCATGATGTCGCCCGCCGCATCGACTGCGCCTTCCTGGCACGACTGGTCGCCGAACATCGGCTGGCCGACTGGGAAGCGGCCGAGCTGGCGCAGGAACTGACCGTGGGCCTGGTGCGCCGCGCCTATCGGCTCTGATCGGTCAGGCGGGGGCGGGACCGCTCGATTCCGCCTCCACCAGGCGCAGCGGCGGGGGCAGTTCGGCGGTCACGGCCTGCCCCTCGATCCGGTCGATCAGCTGCTGGGTCGCGATCCGCGCCATGTCGCCAAAGGGGCGCCAGATGGTGGTGAGCGCCGGCGACACGACATGCGACAACAGGCTGCCGTCGAAGCCGACGACGGACAGCGACTGCGGAACGGCAATGCCCTTGATTCCGGCGCATTTGAGGACGCCGGCAGCCATGACGTCATTGGCGGCGAAGATCGCCGTGGGCGTGGTCGGCAGCGACAGGAAGCGCTCGGCGGCGGCAAGGCCCGACTGGAAGCCATAATCGCCCTCCGCCTCGTCCAGCAAAGTGACACCGGCGGCGGCCAGCGCCTCGACAAAGCCAGCCCGGCGCTCCTGCGCGGAAATGGCATTGGCCGGGCCGCCGACCATCGCGATGCGGCGATGGCCAAGATCGAGGAGATAGCGCGCCACCTGCGCGGCCGCCTCGCGCTCGGGCGACAGGATCACATCGGCATAGCCGGTGATCGGCAGGGCCGACAGGGCAACGGCGGGGATATGCTCGCGCGCCAGCGCTTCGGGCAGGCCGGCAATGCCCGATACCGGCGGCAGCACCACCAGACCATCGGTGCGTGAGCGACGGACGAATTGCAGCACATCCTCGACCGAGGCGGCGGCATCCATCGGCGTGGGATGGACCACCAGTTCATAACCGCGCCGGCCCGCTTCGCCGACTATGCCGCGCTGCACGGCGTCGAGCACCAACGCGTTGCGATCATTATGGACCATGCCGATCAGGAAGGAGCGGCCCATGGCGAAGGCGCGGGCGCGCATGGAAGGACGGAAGTTGAGCGCTGCAATCGCCTTCTGGACGCGCTCGCGGGTTTCCGCATTGACCTTGGGCGACTGGTTGAGAACCCGTGATACCGTTCGGATCGAGACGCCCACCGCAGCGGCGACATCGGCAATGGTGGAATCGCTTCCCTGCGGACTGTCCTTTGTTGATCGCATCTTTGCGGCTAGCCACAGGGGGAGGGAAATCGCAACCTGTTTGGGCTAAGGCCCTTTCAATGGATTCCCTGCTCCCCATCGGCACCGTCGCATGATCAACGCGCGGTTCGGCACATTTCGCGGTCTGGTGCGCCTGGCCCTGTCCTATCCGCAGCTCGCGCTGGGGCAATCGGCCACGCTGCGTCCAGACCCGGCCGAGGTGCGTCGGCTGGTCTTCGTCTGCCAGGGCAATATCTGTCGCAGCGCCTTTGCCGATGTGGTGGCCGGCAAGGCCGGCGCCCGCACGGCCTCCTTCGGCCTGTCGACCACCACCGGGCGACCGGCGCATGATCCGGCAATCGCAGCGGCGCAGGCCCTGGGCCATGACCTGTCCGCCCACAAGGCGCTCGACAGGACCGACTATCAGCCGCAGCCGGGCGACCTGCTGCTGGCGATGGAAGTGCGGCAACTGCATCGGCTGGCTGCCGATCCGCGCCTGTCGCACCTACCACGTCAGTTGCTTGGCACATGGACACAGCCGATGATGCCGCATCTGCACGATCCCTATGGCCTGGACGATCGCTACATGGCCTATTGCCTGCAGCGGATCGAGCAGGCGGTGACGGCGCTGGTCAGGACTTATCCCGGCGCAACGCCTTCCTGACGATCTGCCCCAGATCGCGCAGCAGCGGCCGGGGATCGCTGAAGCTGAAGACATAATAGCGCATGCGCGGGTCGAGGAAGCCCAGCAGATAGGTGGCAAGGTCGCGCCATGGGCTGGCCCGGAAGAAGGGATCGGCGATCTTTCCGCCCATCAGCAATCGCAGCAGGCGCTTGGTTTCCGGCACCATGTAGCGGGCGCGCAGCGTATCACGGGGCAGGGGCGCCGCATCCGTTTCACCCAGCACCGCCCGGCGATAGGCTTCCCAGGCGAAATGGGCATGGCAATGGCCGGCCAGCGGCAGGCTGCCCCAGAAACGGCCGTTCACCTCCATCAGCCAATAATGATCGCTGCCTGCATCATAGCGATATTCGACCATGGCCGGCCCCTGCCAGCCGAGCCCCCGCAGCAATTGTTCGGACAATGCCATTTGTTGCCCATGGCGGTCGCGCGGTTCGGCACGGCACAGGGTCGATACGCCCCCTTCGGGCGGCCATTCGTGCAGGCGGCGATGCTGGAAATGCAGGGTCGCATCGCCATCGGCCATGAACAGCATCTGTCCCAGACCAACACCGCTGCAATATTGCTGGATCATCGGCCAGATACCGACCGGACGATAGCGGGCAAGCAGCGCCTGCAACGCATCCGGCGTCCGCACATATTCCGCCTTGATCCATTCCAGCCCGGCCCGCTCAAGCAGCGGCATAACCGCCGGCGGGTTGGCCCATTTGGCGACCAGCGGATAGGGCATGGATGCGGCATGGGCCTGGAAATCGTCGCCCGCCATCGGCTGCCAGGTTCGCGGTATCAACAGCCCCTGCGCCGCCGCGGCCGCCAGGGTACGACGCTTGTCGATCACCTGGTTGAGCGCTTCGGCGCGCGGAACCAATATATGGCAATCGCCGATCATCGGCGGCAGCAGCGCCAGATCGAGCAGATCGGTCTCCGAAATGGCGAAGACGGCGCGGGCGCCGGTCCGGGCGATCAGGTCGGGCAGCCAATCGGCCGCCGGGCCTGACGGCCGATCGGTGCTGTCCGTGCAGTAGCGCGATGCCGCCGCGATCCCGCTTGCCGGCCCGACGCCATGGACCGGCACGCCATGACGGCCGAGTTCCCGGACGATGGTCAGGCTGATCGCATTTTCCAGGCCGATGACGATCGCGCAGGGCAGGCGGCTCACGCAGGCACCAGCCGATGTTCGTAGCGCCAGGTCGCCCAGGCCTGTTGCGCGATACGCAGGCCGGTGCGCAGCCGGCTGGGCGGCACGCGGGTCAGCGCGCGCGCGGGGGCATCGGCGAGCGCGGGCGACAGATCATGGAAGCCGGCAGGACGCATGCCCGGCGTCGCTGCTGCGGTGCGGCATAATTGCTCGAAACGGCGCATCACCGTGCGGTTCGGGCGCATCCGGTCGCGCGAGAGCATTTCGAAACTATGGGTGACGATGACGAAGGCATCATGACCTTCCTGCGCGGCGTGGCGCATGCCGGCGCGCATTTCGGCGGCCGACATGGCGCAGATCTGCGCCGGGCGGAAATGGCCGGGGCGATCCGCGATCCCCGACACGGGGAGTTCGACCAGCCCCTGGGCGCGAACCGCGCCGATCTGGCCGGCATCCATGCTGATGCCGCACCCATGACCGAGATAGGCCGGATTGACGCTGCTGTCCCAGCCGATGCCGATCACCGCCAGCGCCCGCAGCGTATCGTCATTGGCGCCGAAATTGCCGGCCCGGAACGCGCTGATCCGCGGGGCCCCCGCCTGTTCCAGCAGGTCGCGGCCAAGGCCGAGGAGGGTGATCTGGTCGGCCAGGCTGAAATCGCCGATATTGCGGCCCTGTCGCCCTTCAACTGGCGAATCTTTGACCCAGGCCAGCCATTCGCTGTGCAGATGGAGCTGCACTTCATGCCCGCGCCCGACGATGGCGGCGACGATGGGCTGGAGAAAGGCGGGGCCGTGGATCAACGCCGGCAGGGGATCGAGGAAGAAGACGCCCTTGAGGCCATGACGGTCCATCAGGTCCATCTGCCAGCCGATGCCGAAAGCACCGGCCGCCGTATCACCCCAGATCGACTGGCGCAGATTCTGCTCAAGACCGACGCCGCGCTGGTGCAGCGCTGCGGACAATTCGGTGTCGATGGTGATGAGCAGCGCAGTCATGATCAGTCCGATCCGGAATGGGGACGATGATAGACGGCAGACGTTAAGGAGCCGTGATGTTTCTGACCCATGTATGGATCATTACGGACTTTTAACGAGCTTTACCCCTTTTTTCTTGCCCTCTTGTCCAATCAGACGGTGTCGCGCCGCCTGTTCCTCATGCGAGCAGAGAAAATTCGCCATAATTGCCCTGGAAGAACAGCAATGGCCGGTCGGGCCGTTCCACTTCCAGCGCAACCACCTCACCCAGCACGATATAATGATCGCCGGCCTCATGCACGGCATGCAGGCTGCAATCGATCCAGGCGACGACATTGTCGATGATGGGCGATCCATTGTCGGATACGCGGTGCGACACGCCGGCGAACTTGTCGGGGCCAGGTGCGGCCAGCTGGCGGCAGAGCGGCTGCTGATCGCTGGCAAGGACATTGACGCAGAAACGGCCGATCTGCTGGATGCGCGGCCAGCTGCCCGAGCTTTTGGCCGGGAAGAAGGCGACCAGCGGCGGATCGAGCGACACCGAGGTGAAGGAGCCGACCACCATGCCGACCGGGGCGCCATCCTCGGCGGACGCGGTGACGACGCACACGCCGGTCGGATAATGGCCCAGGACGCGGCGGAAGGTGGCACTGTCAATCATGGTTGCGCTGTTCATGCCATGGTCTTCCAGCAGACGATGGCGCAAGGCAAGCGAAACCGGTCAGAAACCAACCGGTCGTAGCGGATAGGGGCGGGGCTGGTGCCCCGCCACGATCATCAGAGCGCGATACCGCCTGCGGCCAGCACGGCCAGCGTCAGCAGTTCGGACGCATTGGACGACATGGTCGCGATCTGCACCGACTTTTCCATGCCGACCAGCACTGGCCCGATCATCGACGTGCCACCGAGTTCACGCAGCAGCTTGGCCGAGATGTTGGCCGACTGCAGCCCCGGCATGACCAGCACATTGGCCGGGCCGGACAGACGGCTGAACGGGTAGTTCTTCATCACGGTCGGATTGAGCGCTGCGTCCGGCGTCATTTCGCCTTCATATTCGAAATCGACGTCGCGCTGGTCGAGCAGCTTCACCGCGTCGCGTACATTGTCGAGGAAGGCGCCGGGCGGATTGCCGAAATTGGAATAGGACAGGAAGGCGACGCGCGGGTCATGGCCCATGCGGCGGGCAACCGCGACCGTGCCCTCGGCAATGTCGGCCAGTTCGGACGCAGACGGCCGTTCATGGACGGTGGTGTCGGCCAGGAAGACGGTCTTGTCCTTGGTCACCATGACATGGATGCCGAAGGGGGTACGGCCGGCCGCCGGGTCCATCACCCGCTTCACCTCGCGCAGGGTCTGACCATAGGGCCGGGTGACGCCGGAAATCATCGCATCGGCCACGCCCATCTTCACCAGCAGCGATCCGAAGATGTTGCGGTCGCGATTGACCATCCGCTCGCAGTCGCGACGCAGATAGCCGCGCCGCTGCAACCGGGCATAGAGAAGATCGACCATCTCGGGCACCAGCGGCGAATTGACGCTGTTGTGCAGTTCGAAGCTGTCGGGATCCCGGACGCCCAGTTCCTTGAGCTTGTCGCGCACATGGTCGCGGCCGACCAGCACGGGGATGCCATAGCCCAGTTCGCGGAACTGGATCGCGGCGCGCAGCACCACTTCCTCTTCCGCCTCGGCAAAGACGACCCGCTTGGGATTGGCCTTGGCGAGTTCATAGGCGCTGGTGAGAACCGAGGTGGTCGGATTGAGCCGCGCCTTCAGGGAATCGCGATAGGCAGCCATGTCGGCGATCGGCTTCTGTGCGACGCCAGTATCCATCGCCGCCTGGGCGACGGCGGCCGGCACCACCTCCATCAGGCGCGGATCGAACGGCGCGGGGATGATATAGTCGGGGCCGAAGCTGTGCGAACGGCCATAGGCCTTTGCCACTTCCTCGGGCACCTGTTCGCGCGCCAGGTCTGCAATCGCCTTGGCGGCGGCCAGCTTCATCGCCTCGTTGATGCCGGTCGCCCGCACGTCGAGCGCGCCGCGGAAGATGAAGGGGAAGCCCAGGACATTATTGACCTGGTTGGGGAAGTCCGACCGGCCGGTGGCGACGATCGCGTCGGGACGCACGGCATGAGCGTCAGGCGGCAGGATTTCCGGGTCGGGATTGGCCATGGCGAAGATGATCGGATTGGCCGCCATCGACTTCACCATATCCTGCGACATGGCGCCAGCGACCGAGAGGCCGAGGAACACATCGGCGCCCTTGACCGCTTCGGTGAGGGTCCGCGCGTCGGTCTTGACCGCATGGGCCGACTTCCACTGGTTCATGCCCTCGGTGCGGCCCTGGTAGATGACGCCCTTGCTGTCGCACATGATGACGTTTTCATTGGGGACACCAAGCGCCTTGATCAGCTCGGTGCAGGAAATGGAAGCGGCACCCGCGCCGTTCACGACCACCTTCATGTCCTTCATGTCGCGACCAGTCAGCAGCGCGGCATTGATGACGCCCGCCGCCGCGATGATCGCGGTGCCATGCTGGTCGTCATGGAAAACCGGAATGTTCATCCGTTCCTTGAGCGTCGTTTCGATGACGAAGCATTCGGGCGCCTTGATATCCTCAAGATTGATGCCGCCGAAGCTCGGCTCCATCAGTTCGACCGCGTCGATGAAGCGATCGACATCCTCGGTCTTCAGCTCGATATCGATGGAATCGACGTCGGCGAAGCGCTTGAAGAGGACGGCCTTGCCCTCCATCACCGGCTTGGACGCCAGCGCGCCGAGATTGCCGAGGCCCAGGATGGCCGTGCCATTGGAGATCACCGCGACCAGATTGCCCTTGGCGGTATAATCATAGGCGGTCGCCGGATCTTCGGCGATCGCGCGCACCGGCACCGCGACGCCGGGCGAATAGGCGAGCGAGAGATCGCGCTGCGTCGCCATCGGCTTGGAGGCAATGATCTCGATCTTGCCGGGGCGGCCGGTCGCGTGGAAGAACAGCGCCTCGCGCTCGGAAAATTCCACATTTGACTTTTCGGTCATCGCGATACCCACATAATGGAACAATAGCGCCGCCCTAGCGGCAAGATTATCTTGTGGGCAAGTGCGAGAAGCGCAATTTTCCTGCCCTTTGGCGAAGCTCTGGTTTCAGCGGAGCGATCAGGCTATCCGCTTGCCCCATGGCCAATTCGACCTCCACCACCACCCAGCCTACCCCCATGATGGCACAATATTTCACCCTCAAGGCAGAGGCGCAGGATTGCCTGCTCTTCTACCGCATGGGCGATTTCTTCGAACTCTTCTTCGACGACGCCAAGATGGCGGCCGCGACGCTCGACATTGCGCTCACCAGCCGTGGCGAACATGCCGGGCAGCCGATCCCGATGTGCGGCGTGCCGGTGCATAGTGCCGAATCCTATCTCGCCCGACTGATCAAGGGCGGCCATCGCGTCGCCATCGCCGAGCAGACCGAGACGCCGGCCGAGGCCAAGGCACGGGGCGGCAAGGCGCTCGTGGCACGCACCATCGTCCGCTATGTCACCGCCGGCACGCTGACCGAGGAAACCCTGCTCGACAGCCGGCGCGACAATATGCTGGTGGCGCTGGCCCAGACCGGCGGCGAAGGCGAGCTGGGCCTGGCCGCCGCCGACATTTCGACCGGCCGGTTCGAGACGATGACCGTGCGCGCTGGCGACCTGCCCGCCGAACTCGCCCGGTTACGGCCGAGCGAAGTGGTGATCGCCGAAGGGTCGACGCTGGAGGTCGCCAACAGCCATCCGTTCGACAAGGCTGCCTTTTCCAGCGCCCGTGCGGAAGACGCGCTCAAGCGCCTGTTCGCGGTCGCGACGCTGGATGGCTTTGGCCAGTTCAGTCGCGCCGAACTGGCGGCGATGGGCGGGCTGATTGCCTATCTCGACCATGCGGGGAAGGGCACGCTGCCCTTCCTGGCGCCGCCGCTGCGCAAGACCAGCGGCGCCCATGTCGCCATCGACGCGGCGACGCGCGAGAGCCTGGAAATCGTCGCGACCACCGGCGGCACGCGGGCGGGCAGCCTGTTGGGCGCGGTCGATCGGACCGTCACCGGGGCCGGCGCCCGGCTGCTGGCACAGGACCTGTCGGCGCCGCTGATGGATGCGCCGCTGATCGACGCGCGGCTGGGCCTGGTGCAGCTGTTCCATGATGACGCGACGCTGCGCAGTCAGTTGCGTGCGGCGCTGCGGGCGCTGCCCGACATCGGCCGCGCGCTGGGCCGCGTTGCCGTCGGCCGGGGCAGCCCGCGTGACCTCGGCCAATTGCGCGACGGCCTGGGCGAAGCGCGATTGCTGCGCGAGCGGCTGGGGCGGCTGGCCGATCAGCCACTGTTGCTGACGCAGTTGCTGCCGGCGCTCGACGGGCATGGCGCGCTGGTCGATGCGCTGGCGCGCGCGCTAGTGCCCAGCCCGCCGACCGAAACCAATAATGGCGGCTATATCGCCGACGGCTTCGACCCGGCGCTGGACGAACTGCGCCGCCTGGCCGGTGACGGCCGCCGCGCGATCGCCGCGCTGGAGGCCCAATATCGCGAGCAGACCGGGATCGGCGCACTCAAGATCCGCCATAATGGCGTGCTGGGCTATCATGTCGAGGTGCCGGCCCGCGCCGCCGACCAGCTGATGCAGCCCGAAAGCGGCTTCACCCATCGCCAGACGCTGGCCGGGGTGGTGCGCTTCAACTCGATCGACCTGCATGAGCAGGCCGGCCGCGTGGCGCAGGCCGGCGCCCATGCGCTGGTGGCGGAGGCCGCCCATCTGGAAACGCTGATCGAGGCGGTGCTGGACCGCAAGGCCGACATCGCCCGTGCCGCCGATGCGCTGGCGCGGCTCGACGTTGCCGCCGCGCTGGCCGAGCGGGCGGCCGAAGGCGGCTGGCAACGGCCCCATTTCGTGGTCGAGGACGGGGTCGGCCCCTGCCTCGACATTGTCGGCGGGCGCCATCCGGTGGTCGAGGATGCGCTGCGTGCGCAGGGCCAGCCCTTCGTTGCCAATGATTGCCGGCTGGTCGCGACCGACCGGCTGTGGCTGGTCACCGGCCCGAACATGGGCGGTAAGTCGACCTTCCTGCGGCAGAATGCGCTGATCGTCATCCTGGCCCAGGCCGGGGCCTTCGTGCCGGCGGAATCGGCGACGCTGACCCTGGTCGACCGCCTGTTCAGCCGCGTCGGCGCCTCCGACAATCTGGCGCGCGGCCGGTCGACCTTCATGGTCGAGATGGTCGAGACCGCCGCGATCCTGGCGCAGGCGACCGAGCATAGCTTCGTCATCCTGGACGAAGTCGGGCGCGGCACATCCACCTATGACGGCCTTGCGCTCGCCTGGGCAGTGGTCGAGGCGGTGCATGAGGTCAATCGCTGCCGCTGCCTGTTCGCGACCCATTATCATGAGCTGACACGCCTGTCTGAAACGCTTGATGCGCTGTCGCTGCACCATGTGCGGGCGCGCGAATGGAAGGGCGACCTGGTGCTGCTGCACGAACTGGCCGAAGGGCCGGCCGATCGCAGCTATGGCCTGGCGGTAGCGCGGCTTGCCGGCTTGCCGCCCCTGGTGCTCAAGCGCGCCAAGGATGTGCTGGGCCGTCTGGAGGCAGGCAAGGCCAAGACCGGCGGCATCGCCGCAGGGCTGGACGACCTGCCGCTGTTCGCCAGTGTCGCGACGCAGGCCGAAGAGGTGGCCGATCCGCTGCGCGACGCACTGGATGGCATCGATGCCGACGCCCTGTCCCCGCGTGAGGCACTCGATCACATATATCGTTTGAAACAACTGGCCGCCGCCAGTCACCACGAGTAGACGAGAGCCATGGTCATGCAGTTCCCCAGCCTGGGGTCGCGCCGCGCGATCATTGACCGGCGCGCGATTTCCGACAGCATCAACGCCCTGGCGCAGGAGCACCGGGGCGATCCGATCAAGCTGCGCGGGCTGATCGTCAAGGAACTCAAGGCCGCCCTGGAGCATGGCCGCGAGGATGTCGCGCGCCGGCTGGAGGCAAAGCCGACGCGCGGGCGCGAGGCGGTGACGGCCTTCGCCTTCCTGATCGACCAGATCTTGCGGCTGCTCTACGACGCCACCACCCATCATCTTTATCCCGCCGGCAACCGCAGCACCGGCGAGCGGATCGTGCTGATCGCCGTGGGCGGCTATGGCCGGGGCGAGATGGCGCCGCACAGCGATGTCGATATCGGCTTCATCACCCCCTGGAAGCCGACCGGCTGGACCGAGCAGATCATCGAATCCATGCTCTATTCGCTGTGGGATCTGGGGCTGAAGGTCGGCCATAGCAGTCGTTCGATCGATGAGACGATGCGGATGGCCAAGGCCGACCTCACCGTGCGCACCGCCCTGCTGGAAGCGCGCTATGTGTGGGGCGACCGGGCACTTTACGAGGAAGTCGCCGTCCGTTTCGACAGCGAGATCATGCAGGGCACCGCCCGCACCTTCGTCACCGAGAAGCTGGAGGAACGCGACGAGCGCCACCGCCGCATGGGCGACAGCCGCTATGTCGTCGAGCCCAATGTCAAGGAAGGCAAGGGCGGCCTGCGCGACCTGCACACGCTGTTCTGGATCGGCAAATATGTGAACCGGGTGAAATCGGTCGCCGAACTGGTGGATGTCGGCCTGTTGACGCAGAGCGAGCTGCGCCAGTTCCAGAAGGCCGAGGATTTCCTGTGGGCGGTGCGGTGCCATCTGCACATGATCACGGGGCGGGCCGAAGACCGGCTGACCTTCGACCTGCAGCTGGAAACCGCGACGCGGATGCACTTCACCGCGCGGGCCGGACGATCCGGGGTCGAGCGCTTCATGCGCTATTATTTCCTCAATGCAAAGGCGGTCGGCGACCTGACCGCGGTGTTCCTGGCGCATCTGGACGACCAGCTGGCCGAGCGCGGACGCCGCTATATTCCGTCCATATTTCGCCGGCCCAAGAAGCTGGATGGCTTCGTGCTGGATCGCGGGCGGCTGGCGCTGCCGAGCGACGATTTCTTCCAGGCCGATCCGGTCCGCCTGGTCGAGATTTTCGCCGTGGCCGACAGGCATGGGCTGCAGATTCATCCGAGCGCGATGCGCGCGGCCAGCCGCGACGCCGGCCTGATTACCGCCAAGGTGCGCAAGGACGCACGGGCCAACGCCGCCTTCATGGATGTGCTGACCAGCCCGCGCGACCCGGAAACGGTGCTGCGCTGGATGAACGAGTCCACCGTGTTCGGCCGGTTCATCCCCGATTTCCGCCGCGTCGTGGCGCAGATGCAGTTCGACATGTACCATCATTATACGGTGGACGAGCATACCATCCGCGCCGTCGGCCTGCTGGCCCGGATCGAGAAGGGCGAACTGGCCACCGACCATCCGTTGGCGACCGAGCTGATGGGCAAGATATTGTCGCGCCGGGTGCTCTATGTCGCGGTGCTGCTGCATGACATCGCCAAGGGGCGCGGCGGCGACCACAGCATATTGGGCGCGGAAGTGGCAGAGCATCTCTGCCCGCGCCTGGGCCTGACCGCCGCCGAGACCGAGACCGTCGCCTGGCTGGTGCGTTATCACCTGCTGATGTCAGCCACCGCCTTCAAGCGCGACCTGGCCGACTACAAGACGATCCTCGATTTCGTCGAAGTGGTGCAGAGCCCCGAGCGGCTGCGCCTGCTGCTGTGCCTGACCGTGGTCGATATCCGTGCGGTGGGGCCGGGCGTCTGGAACAGCTGGAAGCGGCAGTTGCTGGGCGACCTCTATGACGCGGCCGAGGAAGTGCTGCGCCTGGGCCACAAGCAGAAGGGCCGCAGCGAGCGGGTTGCCGCCAAGCAGGAGGCGCTGCGCCAGGCGCTGGGCATGGATGAGGCGACCTTCGCCGCCTTCAGCGGCCGCATGCCCGAAAGCTACTGGATCGCCGAACCGGACGATATCCTGGTCCATAATGCGCGGCATATATTGGAAGCGGGTGACTCCTCGCTGTCGATCGCCGCGCAATATTATCCCCAGCGCGGCGCGACTTTGGTCACCGTCTATGCAACCGACCATCCGGGCCTGTTCTACCGCATCGCCGGCGCCATCCATCTGGCTGGCGGCAACATCATCGACGCGCGCATCCATACGACGCGCGATGGCGTCGCGATCGACAATTTCCTGGTGCAGGATCCGCTGGGCGGTGCCTTCCACAGTCCCGAGCAGCTGGCGCGGATCAAGGCAGCGATCGAGGATTCCCTGTCCAACCGCCACCGCATGATCACCAAGCTGGAAGCGCGCCCGCTGCCCCGCACCCGCGCCGAAGCCTTCCGCATCGAGCCCAATGTGCTGATCGACAACAAGGCGTCGAACCGCTTCACCGTGATCGAGGTCAATGCCCGCGATCGGCCGGCGCTGCTGTTCAGCCTGGCCAATGCCCTGTTCCAGTCGAAGGTCACGGTCCACAGCGCCCATGTCGCCACCTATGGCGAGCGCGCGGTCGACACCTTCTACGTCACCGACCTCTTGGGCGGGAAGATCGAGAGCAAGGCCCGGTTGCAGACGCTGGAACGGCGGCTGCTGGAGGCGGCCGGCGGCGAAGTGGGCGAGGCGCTGGAGCGCGCCTGATCGCTACTCAGGCAATGGTCATGACGTCGCCGGGTGACAGCAAAGGTAACAGGCGCAGCATGTCGTCGCGATCGACCGCGACGCAGCCGGCGGTCGGGCGTCCTTCGGACAGATGGAAGAAGATGGCGCTGCCCATGCCCGGCACCGGCGGCGCATCATTATGGCCCAGGATGACGATCACGTCATAAGCGTCATCGCTGCGCTGCAGGCTTTCGGTCGAGAAGGGCCGGGGCAGGCGCACGGGACGGTTATAGGCGGGATCGGCCGGATCGTCCGACCAGCCATCCCCCGCATGGGTCCAGCGCCAGGGCAGGGCGATGCCGGTGGCGGAGACCTTGCCGGGGCGCAGCAGCACCGCGCGGATCGGCCAATTGCCCAGGGGGGTGCAACCATCGCCTTCGCGCTTGTCGGCAGCCGCGCAGGCGCCGCTGCGGCCGATGGTGCAGGCCATGTCGAGATCGCCGAAGCGCAGCCGCCCGGCGGCGGCATCGACATGGACGACGCTCATAGCTGGTGGCCGGTCCGGTCGCGCTTGGTGGCGAGATAGCGTTCATTATGCGGATTGGCCGGCAGGATGATCGGCAACCGCTCGACCACTTCGATCCCCGCCGCCTGCAACCCGGCAACCTTCTGCGGATTGTTGGTAAGCAGCCGCACGCCGCCAATGCCGAGCAGATCGAGCATCCGCGCCGCGACCGAGAAATCGCGCGCGTCGATCGCGAAGCCCAGCCGCACATTGGCGTCGACCGTATCGAAGCCCTGATCCTGCAACGCATAGGCGCGCAGCTTGTTGACGAGGCCGATGCCCCGGCCCTCCTGGCGCAGATAGAGCAGCACGCCCCATTGCGCGTCGGCGATCTGATGCAGCGCCTGATGCAGCTGCGGGCCACAATCGCATTTCAGGCTGCCGAACACGTCACCGGTCAGGCATTCGCTGTGGATGCGGATGACCGGGGGCGATGCGTCGCGCTTGCCGACCACCAACGCGACATGCTCGCGCGGCTCGTCGGGGCTGCGGAAGGCGATGATCTCCGCGCTCTCGCTCGCCGATACCGGCAGGCGAGCACGGGTGGCGATGGCGAGGTGGATGGCATCGTCATAATCGCCGACATCATCGGCGCTGACCTCCGCCTCGACCGGGCCGTCGCCTTCGGTGAGGAAATAGGCGGGCAGGATACCGGCCAGCCGGGCCAGGCGCAGCGCCGCCTTGGCCGCCTGCGGCGCCGGCAGCGCGCGCGCACGGAACGGCCCCTTGAGCGGCGAGGCGAGGTCCAGCACGGGATCGGAAATCGAGGTCGCGACATCCGCGTCGATCCACGGTGCCCGTTCGATCAGCACCGGCAGATCGGGATCGGCCGCCGCCAGCTGGTTGGCGAGCTTCAGCGTTTCGGCGCGGGCGGCGGAAATCAGGATATCGGCCTGCCCCTGCGGATCGAAATCGGCCAGCGTCACCGCATCCGCGCCCTCGATCGCCATCAGCCGGATCGCGCCATCAGGCGCGGTCAGGCGGATCGCCCAGCCGCGACGCAGCGCATCGATGGCGCGGGCAGCATCCCGCCCGTTCATCAGAAGGCGAACTCGGTGATGATCGGGATATGGTCGGACGGCTTTTCCCAGCTGCGCGCGGGTTCGACGACACGGTGGGCGACCGCCTTGTCGGCGACATCCCTGGTCATCCACATATGGTCGAGGCGACGGCCGCGATCCGACGCCGCCCAATCCTTCGCGCGATAGCTCCACCAGGTGTAGAGACGCGCCGGGGCAGGGTGGAAATGGCGGCCGATATCGACCCAGTCGTTCGACGCATGCAACCGGCCCAGCAATTCGCATTCGACCGGCGTATGGCTGACCACGTCGAGCAGCTGCTTGTGGCTCCAGACGTCGCATTCCAAAGGCGCGATGTTGAAGTCGCCGGTAAGGATCGTCGGCTTGTTGTCGAGCGCGCCGGACCACTCGATCATCCGCTCGATAAAGTCGAGCTTCTGGCCGAATTTGGGATTGACCGTGCGGTCGGCGACATCGCCGCCGGCGGGGACATAGACATTCTCGATCCGCACGCCATTGTCGAGACGGATGCCGACATGGCGGGCTTCGCCATTGGCCTGCCAATCGAACCGGTCATCCTCGTGGATCGGCACCTTGCTCATGATCGCAACGCCATGATGCATGCGCTGGCCGTTCAGCACCTGATGGACATAGCCCAGCCGCTTGAACATGTCGGTGGGGAAGATCTCGTTCACCACCTTGGTTTCCTGCAGGCAGAGAATGTCGGGCGCTTCTTCGGTCAGGAAGCGTTCGACGATGTCGATCCGGGCGCGGACGCTGTTGATGTTCCAGGATGCAATCGAAAGGGTATCGGCCATGAAAAGCACCTAGGGTGCCGCGCGCCCGCGCGCAAGCGCCGGACAAAGTAAGACCCCCGCTCCGGGGGCGTGGAACGGGGGTCTCGATCGCGCCCTTGAAGCGCTTTGCGACGGGAGCGGTGTGCCGGGTAACAGGGGGGAAATCCCGGTCTGCGTCTCTCGCCGTGATCTCTATCTAGGCGATCCGATATGAGCGGCAGATGAACGATGGCAGAAAGTTTTCAGCCCATCGTTCCTGTGGCCCGCCCTAGCCGTTCGGACGGCCGCGCGGACGCGGATCGGTCCAGCGGAAGGCGGAATCGGCAACCGGCACGCCATATTGCTGGTTCGACAGGCGCACCGCCGTGCGATTATTCTGCGCGTCGAGCGCGACCCAGCCATACAGCTCCAGCCCGGCCGGCGACGCAGGCTTGCGCTTGAAGATCATGGTGATGGTGCCGAATTCGGGCCGCTTGGGATCCTTTGCCTGCACGCTCAGCACCGTCGGGTCGCCGGTGGGCACGACCGTGCCGAATTTCGACAGATCCTTGGTCGGGTCGATCAGCGCGGCCAGCGGCGAATTGCCGATCGGCCAGCGCTGCACCTGGCGCACTTCATAGTCGATCAGGGTCAGCGCCTTGCCATCGCCCACGATCAGCAGCGGCACGCCCTTTTCATATTGGAAGCGGATCTTGCCCGGCTGCTTCAGGGTCAGCTTGCCGGTCAGCACCTGTCCATTGCGGTCGGTCTGGCTGAAATCGGCGGTCAGGGTGGTGACGGCGCGGATATAGGCATTGACCTGATTGAGGTCGGACGGTGCCGCCTGCTGGGCAAGGGCATAGCCCGCCGGCACCGCAACCAGCGCGGTGGCGAGGGACAGGGCGACAGGCGCGAGGATGCGCTTCATGCAATCATCTCCGGGTTGTTCGGAAAAGGGGGCATAGGAGGTGGGGCTTGAACCCGCTGTGAACCTTGCTGTTCCATCGCAGGGAAAGGATCGATCGGAAAGACCAGACGGGGGAGAGCGGCCGTGAAATGGCTGGCTCGATCCCCCGTGCTCCCGCCTCGCCATGCCGGTCTTACCGGCGGCACCGCTCCAATTATGTTTATCGGCGCGGCAGCAGCGACGCCTGCCTAGACCGATTCGCGGACAAAAAAAAGGCTGATCCGAAGATCAGCCTGAAAAGTTTTTAGGAGAGGATGCCTGAAAGGCCTGTTCCTAATGTCCCAAAGCCCCTGTCACGACAAATGCGAAGGCAGCAAGCATGGTTGCACGGAACGCAATCGCTCAAGGAAAACAGGTATTTCGTAGCGTCAGAGCGGATTGCCATTCTCGTCACGCAGCACTTCGCGGCGGCCGACATGGTTGGGCGGGCCGACCAGCCCTTCCTCCTCCATCCGTTCGATCAGGCGTGCGGCGCTGTTATAGCCGACTCGCAGCTGGCGCTGCAGCCAGCTGGTCGAGGCCTTCTGATTCTCGAACACCAGCTGGCAGGCCTTGCGGAACAGCTGCGCGTCCGGGCTGTCATCGCCCAGGTCCACGCCGTCAAGCGCGAAGCTGCCTTCCTCCGGCTCTTCCGTGACCGCCTGGATATAATCGGGCGATCCCTGCGCCCGCCAATGGTCGGCAACCACGCGCACTTCATCGTCCGAAACGAAGGGACCATGGACGCGCATCAGGCCCTTGCCGCCATGCATGTAGAGCATGTCGCCCTTGCCCAGCAGCTGTTCGGCACCCTGTTCGCCCAGGATGGTGCGGCTGTCGATCTTGCTGGTCACGAAGAAGCTGATGCGGGTCGGCAGGTTCGCCTTGATGACGCCGGTGATGACGTCAACCGAAGGCCGCTGGGTCGCGAGGATCAGGTGGATGCCGGCAGCACGCGCCTTCTGCGCCAGACGCTGGATCAGGAATTCGACTTCCTTGCCCGCCGTCATCATGAGGTCGGCCAGCTCGTCGACCACCACCACGATCTGCGGCAGCGGCTGGAAATCCAGCTGCTCCTCCTCATAGATCGGCTTGCCGCTTTCGGGATCATAGCCGGTCTGGACGCGGCGGCCGAGCGGCTTGCCCTTGGCCTTCGCGGCGCGAACCTTCTCGTTGTAATTGGCGAGGTTGCGGACCGAGATCGACGCCATCATGCGATAGCGATCCTCCATCTGCTCCACCGCCCATTTGAGCGCGCGGATCGCCTTGCTCGGTTCGGTCACGACCGGGGCGAGCAGATGCGGAATGTCGTCATAGGTCGACAGTTCCAGCATCTTGGGATCGATCATGATCAGGCGCAGCTGGTCCGGCGTCATGCGGTAGAGCAGCGACAGGATCATGGCGTTGAGGCCGACCGACTTACCCGAACCGGTGGTACCCGCGATCAGCAGATGCGGCATCGGCGCCAGATCGGCGATGATCGGCTCGCCCGAGATATTCTTGCCCAGGATGATCGGCAGGGTCGCTTCCGCACCGAACTGCTCGCTGGTGATGAGTTCGCGGAAGGACACGCCCTCACGATTGGTGTTGGGCAGTTCGATGCCGATGACGGTGCGGCCGGGAATGGTCGCGACGCGCGCCGACAGCGCCGACATGTTGCGGGCGATATCGTCGGCCAGCGCGATCACGCGGCTCGCCTTGATGCCCGGTGCCGGCTCCAGCTCATACATGGTGACGACGGGTCCGGGGCGAACCTCGACGATATTGCCCTTCACATGGAAGTCGTCGAGCACGCTCTCCAGCAGGCGGGCGTTGCGTTCCAGCGCCGCCTTGTCGATCTTCTGCCCCTGATTGGCAGGGATGGGGTTGAGCAGGTCGGCGGACGGCAGCGAGCTGTGGCCGAACAGGTCATCCTGCGACACCGGCGCGGTCGAGCGCTGCACCGGGGCGGGCTTGGGCGCCTGGATGGTGATCGGCGGCTTGGGCTCGTTCGACACCTGCTTGCGCGGCGCGATCACCCGTTCGACCGGGCCGTCATCATCCTCGTCCAGATCGGCAGCTCCTCCCTGTCCCGCAAAGGCGAGCGAAGGACGCGGCAGGCTGAGCCGGGGCAGGGTCGGACGACGGATGGTGAAGATCGGCTTTTCCAGCGCCAGGCTGCGATACCAGACGAACAGGCCGGCCAGCATGGCCACGACCACCAATATGCCGATGATCCAGCCCTGCGCGGCCGGCGCCTGGGCGGTCAGGCTCATCACCCCCTTGGCGGTGACAAGGCCGATCATGCCGCCCCAGCCGGAGGGCAGGCCGACCAGCGGATCAGGCTGGAACAAGGCCAAAGCGATGCCGATCAGGATGATGCCGACCAGGCATTTGCCGAACTGCGCCTTCCACCCGATCATCTCATGATCGCCCCACAGGCGACGGGCGGTAATCCCCATCAGCGGCAGCAGCAGCGCGATCGGCACGCCGAACAGCAGCAGCAGCATGTCGGCCACCATGGCGCCGGGCGCGCGCATGATATTGGCGACATGATCGCCCGCCACCGTGTTCATCGACGGATCGCTGGGCTGATAGCTCAGCAGCGCCAGCGCCAGGAACAGGGTCGCCAGAAACAGCGAGATCGCCCCGATCAGCGCACCGCTGCGCACGATGCTGCGCTTGAGCATTTCGCGCCATTCCGGCGCGCGCTTGGCTCCGCGGCTGACAGCCATGGTCAAATGTCCCCCAAATGTTCCGTTCCGGCACAATGCGCCGAGCCAGGAGTCCTCGTCAAGCCTGCGGCCCCTCGGCTCGTCCCGCCCCATCCGCAACATTGCGTATGTCGCGGGCCTGGGGCGCAGGCGCAAAATAGGCGGCGAAAGGAGATGTCGCCATGTTCGCCTCTTTCTATCCCGCCTTTGTCGTAATTGCCCTGAGCAGCTTTGCGATCGTGCTGCTGGGCGTCAGCCTGCAGGATGCGATGCGAGGGCGCTGAGCGCATCGCCATCGACGCGCTGCACGGTCCATTCGTCCATCGGCCGGGCGCCGAGCGCCCGGTAGAAGGCGATCGCCGGCGCGTTCCAGTCGAGCACCGACCATTCGAGCCGAGCGCAATCGCGCGCGATCGCCAATTGGGCGAGACGGGCGAGCAACGCCTTGCCGGCGCCGAGCCCCCGCGCTTCGGGCAGGACAAACAGATCCTCCAGATAGAGGCCCGGACGCCCCTCGAAGGTCGAGAAATTGTGGAAGAAGAGGGCAAAGCCGATCGGCGCGCCATCATGCTCGGCGATCAGCACCTCCGCCATCGGCCGGGGACCGAACAGATAGCGGGCCAGCGTCTCGCGGTCGGCCTTCACTTCATGGGCCAGCTTCTCATAGTCGGCGAGCGCCAGGATGAAATTCGCGATGGTATCGATATCCGTCGATTGCGCGTCCCTGATGATGACCTTGCTCATGCCGCTCCCGCTTCCACATGGGCGATATCCGCCCGTTTCGTGCGCGCGGCGATAAGGCAGCCGGCGACGATCAACAAGGCACCGGCAAGGGTAGTAAGCGTCAGTTGCTCGCCAAAGGCCAGCCAGCCGAAGATCGCGGCCCAGACGAAAGCGGTATATTCGACCGGGATCAGTCGCTGGGCCTCCGCACGCGCATAGGCCCAGGCGAGCGCGGCGAGAGAGGTGAAGGCCAGGATGGCAGCCAGCAGCACCAGCGGCACCGCCGCTCCGGTCGGCACGATCGCCCAGGCCGGCGCGCCGATGGCAAACACGCCCAGCATGACCAGATGCTGGAAGAAGGCGACCTCGATCGGCGAGGCAAGCTGGGCCTGCTGGCGCTGGAGGATCAGGTTCCAGGCGAACAGCATCGCCGAGAGCAGCACCGCGCCCGCCCCCATCAGCGCGTCGCCATCATAGTCGCCGCGCATCCGCCCCGACAGGATCACGCCGACCCCGACCAGGCCGAGCAGCGAGGCGCCGATCGCCTGCCGCCCGATCCGTTCCTTGAGCAGCAGCGCCGCAAGATAGAGCGCGATCAACGGAGCGATGAAGGAGAGGGCAATGGCTTCGGCCAGTGGCAGGCGCATGATCGCCCAGAAGAAGAAGCTGGCCATCAGCGCCACGACAACGCCACGCAGCAGATGCAGGCGCAGCACGGAGCGGTTTGGCCAGCGCTGGCGGGTGGCGAGCATCAGGACCAGCCCGAGCAGGCTGCCGGTGATCGCACGCCAGAGCAGCGCATTATAAAGGCCGATCGAGAGGCTGAGCCCCTTCATCGCCGCGTCCATCACCGAAAAGAGCGCGACGCCAAGGCAGCAGATGAGGAAGGGGATGGCGACACCCTTTGGGGGAACGGATTGGCTAATGTCGGGATTCCGCATTTTCATCAGCCGGCGGAGCCTCAGAAATGAAGCCAATCTTGGGAAAGCCTATGCGCTGCATTAAGTAGATGAGACTACCCACACAGCGATAAGGCACATCGGTCACCCCAATGAGATGCACGTTCATATGCCGCTCTGCAAAAGGCTTGAGCGTAGTTTCCAAGGCAGGGTCCGATATATCGAAGGACTGATCGCTGATCCTCGCCGTGCAGGACTGAGCCTCCGGTTTGCCTGCGCTCAATTGCACACGCAAAATCTGTTCTGCCTTCGCATCACTGCAAGCCAGCAGAAGCGTAAGCAGAAGCAGGACAGCCAAACGCATGCAGCTTATTCGGCCGCCTGGACCTGTCCCGCGTCACTCGCCGCGGCTTCGATCTCGGCCGCCTTGGCCTCGACCAGCCTGACGATATGGTCGACCATGTCGGCATCCTGGATCGTGTGATCGGTGACGCCCGACAGATAGACCATATGCTTGCCATTGCCGCCGCCGGTCAGGCCGATATCGGTCTCGCGCGCTTCGCCCGGACCGTTGACGACGCAGCCCAGTACCGAGAGCGAGAGCGGCGTGTTGATATGCTGCAGCCGTTCCTCCAGCGCCTGGACGGTGCGGATCACGTCGAAGCCCTGCCGCGCGCAGCTGGGGCAGGAGATGACCTTGACGCCGCGGGTGCGGATGCCGAGCGTCTTGAGCATCTCATAGCCGACCCGCACTTCCTCTTCCGGTTCGGCCGAGAGCGAGACGCGGATCGTGTCGCCAATGCCAGCCCAGAGCAGGTTGCCGATGCCGATCGCGCTCTTGACCGTGCCGCCGATCAGGCCGCCGGCTTCGGTAATGCCCAGATGCAGCGGGCAATCGACCGCATCGGCCAGTTGCATATAGGCCGCGACCGCCAGGAACACGTCGCTCGCCTTCACCGCGACCTTATATTCGTGGAAATCCTGGTCCTGCAGCAGCTTGATATGGTCGAGCGCGCTTTCGACCAGCGCTTCCGGGCAAGGCTCACCATATTTTTCGAGCAGGTCGCGTTCCAGGCTGCCGGCGTTGACGCCGATGCGGATCGAGCAATTATTGGCCTTGGCGGCGTCCACCACTTCCTTCACCCGCGCGGCCGAACCGATATTGCCCGGATTGATGCGCAGGCAGGCAGCACCGGCATCGGCGGCTTCCAGCGCGCGCTTATAGTGGAAATGGATGTCGGCGACGATCGGCACGCGCGCGGCGCGGACGATCTGTTTGAGCGCCGCGGTCGATTCCTCGTCCGGGCAAGACACACGGATGATGTCGACGCCGGCATCCTCGCAGCGACGGATCTGATCGATCGTCGCCTTGACGTCATGGGTCAGCGTGTTGGTCATGGTCTGCACCGTGACCGGCGCACCGCCGCCCACGGGGACGTTGCCGACCATGATCTGCCGCGACTGCCGTCGGGCGATGTCGCGCCAGGGGCGCAGGCCGGGATTATGTTCGGACATGAAAAGGGGCTCCAGATCTCTGGAGCCCCCTATAAGCATTAACGCGGCCTTTTAGAAGCGCGCGGTCAGCGATGCGGCAACCTGGTCCGCATTGCCGCTGGTCTGTGCCAGGGTCGTGGCGGTGACGGTGGCCGGCGACGGGAAATAGCTGTCCGGGCGAATGATGTTCGCCTTTTCCACCCAGGTATGGGCGTAGGCGACGTTCAGCGCGAAGGCCGGCGAGATATTCCAGGTCGCGCCGCCCGTCAGCCACACGCGGTCGCCATCGGGCACGCGGGTGGTCAGATGCTGCGGATTGGTCGGCGAACGGTCGAACATGGTGCCGGCGCGCAGCGTGAAGGCGGGGCTGAAATCATATTCGCCGCCCAGGCTGACGCTGTAGCTGTCCTTGTAATCCAGTTCCTTGTTGGTGGTGCCGGTGGCCGAGGTGACCTCGATCCCCTTGAAGCTGGACCAGCCATACCATTTGCCGGTGATCATCGCGCGCAGGTTCGGCGTCAGCTTGTGCATGAAGGACACGGTGACGATATCGGGCAGGTCCAGCGGTGCGGAGGCATCAAACTCGCCATTGGCGGCGCTGAGCGGCGTCACCAGACCGGAAATGGTCTGGGTGCCCTTGAGCTTGTGGTTGATGCCCGACCGATAGTGGACGCCGACATTGGTAGTGCCGTTGGTGTAGAACAGGCCCGCATTCCAGCCGACGGTCCAGTCATCGCCCTTCAGCTTGGTGAAGCCGTCGGTGGTGACCAGCGGCGACACCTGCGGCAGCGCGTTGGTCAGGTTCGCCTTCACATATTGCACGTCGACGCCGCCGCCGATCGAGAAATTGTCGTTCAGCTTGAACGCGGCCGACGGCTGGATGTTGTAGGTCTTGAGGTCGGTGTAGATCGAGTCATAGCGACCGAAGAAACCGTCATCATATTCCAGCTTCAGGCCGAAGGGCGCATTGACGCCGAGGCCCAGCCACAGCCGGTCGGTGACCTGCGCCGAGGCGTAGAAATTGGGGACCGGGATGACGCTTTCGAACGGCTGGCCACCGTCATTGCCGGTCACCGGCACGCGGGCGGTCGAACCGGGGACCGAGCGATAGCTGCCACGGTTAGTCTGGTGGGCGGAAGCCATCAGGGCGTTGACGCCGGCCGAAACCTGGACGCCCGACAGCTGGGTCATGGCGGCGGGGTTGAAATAGATGGTCGAGGGATCGTCACCTGCAGCGGCGCCGCCAGCCATGGCGCGGCCGGTTTCCACCGGCGACTGTTCCTGAAGATAGAAGCCACCGGCCAGCGCCGGCATCGGTGCGACGATCGCGCCGGTCAGCAGGATGGTGGGAAGAATGCGACGGCGAAGGGACATGGCGTTTCCTCTGCTAAAAACTCATTTGGCCATTTGGTGCGGGCGCTTAAACGCCTCATGCGACTTATGGAACCATGCGCATAACAGCTATCCCGACGATTTCTACAGGCGCCAATGACGGATTTCCGCGATTTTTCGCTCAATTGCCCGGATTTCGGCCGGCTGGACGCTACGGCAAGTGCCGCCCTGTTGCGCCAACGTCACAGGTCAAAAAAAAAGCCGCCCCAAGGGACGGCTATGAAGTTTTAGGAGAGGATGCCTGAAAGGCGAGTTCCTTTTGCGGCCAGGCGGCGTTCGTCGCAAATGCGAAACATGATGGCGCGATTGCGTTTCGTGCAACCGGTGTCATAAAACCATGTTTCCCTAAGGGAAATTCCGCATGAAATAATGATAGCGATATCAATTTTGCGCGCTGCGACAGGCTATTTCGCCGCTTGCAATCGCTGATCGACGCCCGAATCACGCAAATGGGATTCGATTTCGGCCAGCAGGCGCGCCAATCCCGCAGCATCCGACGCCTCCGCCCGCGCGGTCAGCGCATTCTGGGTGTTGGACGCGCGCAGCAGCCACCAGCCATCGACAGTGCGGACGCGAGCGCCATCGATCGATTCCACGATTGCGCCGGATGCAACCAGGCGGTCGCGCAGGTCTTCAATGATCGCGAACTTGCGGTCTTCCGGCACGGCGATGCGGATTTCCGGCGTGTTGACCATTTCGGCCATGTCGCCGCGCAGGTCGGTGATGGTGCGGCGCAACCGGGCCGCGGCGCGGATCAGGCGAACGGCGGCATAGAGTCCATCGTCAAAACCGTAGAAATCGTCGGCGAACATGATGTGGCCGGTCATCTCGCCACCCAGCGGACTGCCAATCTGCTTCATTTTGGACTTGATATGGCTGTGCCCGGTCTTCCACAGCACCGGTTCACCGCCCAGCCGCTCAACCTCGTCGAACAGGGCCTGGCTGGCCTTCACATCCGCGACGATCGGGGCGCCGGGACGATCCTTCAGCACCACCTGCGCGAACAGGCCTAGCAGCTGGTCGCCCCAGATGATCCGGCCCAGGCCATCGACCACGCCGATCCGGTCGCCATCGCCATCGAAAGCCACGCCGAAATCGAGCTTCCTGGAGAGGACAAGGGAACGAAGATCGGCCAGATTCGCTTCTTCGGTAGGATCAGGATGATGGTTGGGAAAATTGCCGTCTACATTGGTGAAGAGCAGATGATGCTCACCCGGCAGGAGTTGCACCAGCTTCTCCACGACCGGTCCTGCGGCGCCGTTTCCCGCGTCCCAGCCGATCCGCCAGGCGGCGCCGTCAAAATCGCGCACCAGCCGCTCGACATAGGCCGGCATGATATCGACATCGCGCACCCGGCCTTCGCCCGCCAGCCAGTCGCCGGCCGCCGCCATCGCGCCGAGCTGCTGGATCGCCTCGCCATGAAAGGGCGCATGATCCAGGACCAGCTTGAAACCATTCTGATCTGCGGGATTATGGCTGCCGGTCACCTGGATGGCGCCCGCCACGTCCAGTTCGGCCTCGGCATAATAGAGCATGGGCGTGGGACCGAGGCCAACGCGCAGCACATCGACGCCGCTGTCGGTGAGGCCCCGCACCAGCGCGCCCTCCAGCATGGGCGAACTCAGCCGCCCGTCATAGCCGACCGCGACCGCTGATCCACCGGCGTGCCGCACCCAGGTCGCGAAGCTGCGCCCCAGCGCATAGCCGTCCGCTTCCCCGAGCATCGGGCCGACAACCCCGCGCATGTCATATTCGCGCAGCAGGGTCGGGTGGAAGCGGTGGGCCATATAGTCCTTTCTGGGGCAATCAGCCGGCGGACGGACGATCCCGCTCGGCAAGGTCGGCGAGCAGCAGGTCGCGCGCGGCATTGATCTGGGCAGCCAGCGCTTCGGTTCCACCCTTGTCGGGATGGACCGAGGCGATCAGGCGGCGATGTGCGGCGCGGATGTCGGTCGCGCGGGCATCCGCCGACAGGCCGAGCAGGGCGCGGGCGCCCTCCACGTCGGCCCTGTCAGTCTGCACCGGCTGCGCAGCCTTGCGCCTGGCGCGGTTAGCGCCTTTCTTCGCCTTGCCCTGCGACGCGAAGAAGAGAGCCGCGCCCAGCAGGATTGGCGCGCCGAGCGCCGGCTTGCCCTTGGCGGCCAGCACCGCGCCGACCAGTGCCGCCCCCAATGCCATGCCATCCTTGGTCGACATGCGCTGCAATCTCCCGGTCCAGATGAGCCAGCCCGCCAGGCCGATCAGCACCAGCGCGATCAGCCCCATCAGGCGGCGCCGAGCATGTCCACGGACGCAGCATGATCGCCGGTCGGCAAGGCCAATCCGGCCACCATCTCGCGCAGTTCCTGGCGCGCGGCGATGTGGCTGATGCCCAGGTCGCCCAGATGCCCCTTGTCGAGCAGGGTCAGGCCCGAGGGGAAGAGTTCGCGGAAGATGACGCGCTCCGACAATCCGGGAATGACGCGGAAGCCGACCCGGCGCGACAATTCCATCAGCGCATCGCCAACCCTCTTCTTGTTGCGGGCATCATGATGCTGGACGCGGTTGCGCAGCACCACCCAGTCGATCGACACGCCATCGGCCTTGGCGCGCGACTTGCGCGCTTCGAAGATGAGTTCGGAATAGAAGGACAGGCGACGCACCCGGAAGGTTTCGGCATCGACCTGGCCGATCAGGTCGAAATCGACGAAACTGTCGTTCATCGGCGTGACCAGCGTGTTGGCGCGGGCCGCCATGTGCCGGGCGAAATCATCGTCGCGGCCGGGCGTGTCGACGATCAGGAAATCCTTGCCCTCGGCAACCGCCGCCGCCTGTTCGTCGAGCGCGGCGACATTGTCGCCCTGGAACACCGCAAAGTCGGGTGCCGACAGATCGATGCCGCGGCGACGCGCGGTTTCGGCGCGGTTTTCCATATAGCGGGTGACGGTGCGCTGGCGCGGGTCGAGATCAATCAGGCCGACGCTATGGCCGAGCGCGGTCAGCGCGATCGCCGTGTGGACGGCGGTCGTCGACTTGCCGGTTCCGCCCTTTTCATTGGCGAAGACGATGAGGTGCGTTTGCGCGTTCGCCATCGGACCTTGATAACCCCGTGTTTGTCGCTCTAGATTCTTGACGGTCCCGTGGCGCGAAGCCTAGCAGGACGCCCCTGTGTCCCTGCCCTTATCGGAGCCCCTCGTCCCGTGCAAATTCTCCGTGACCTTCCCGCCCTGCGCGCTGCCGTTGCCGCGCTGAAGTCCGACGGAAAGACGCTGGCGCTGGTCCCCACCATGGGGGCGCTGCATGACGGGCATATGGCGCTGGTCGAGGAAGCCCGCCGCCATGGCCCCCATGTCGTGGTGTCGATCTTCGTCAATCCGCGCCAGTTCGGCCCGAACGAGGATCTGGACGCCTATCCCCGGCGCGAGGCGAAGGATGCGCAGCTGTTGCAGGCAGCCGGCGTCGATATCCTGTGGGCGCCGAGCGTGGAAGTCATGTATCCGGCCGGCTATGCCACCAATATCCGGGTGTCGGGGGTGAGCGAAGGACTGGATGGCGCGGCGCGGCCGGGCCATTTCGATGGCGTCGCCACCGTCGTCACCAAGCTGTTCAACCAGGTCGCGCCCGATGTCGCGATCTTTGGCGAGAAGGATTATCAGCAGCTCGCCGTGATCCGCCGGATGGTTGCCGACACCAATCTCGACATCGAGATCATCGGCATGCCGACCCAGCGGGCCGAGGATGGTTTGGCGCTGTCGTCGCGCAACGCGTATCTCAGCGAACAGGAGCGCAAGGATGCGCTGGCGCTGCCGCGCGCTCTGGGTGAGGCGAAGCGGCAGATCGAGAAGGGCGAGCCGGTCGAGGCGGCACTGGCGAAGGCAATCGCCACGCTGGCGACCCATGGTTTCGACCCGATCGACTATGTGACCCTGTGCGACGCCGACAGCCTGGAGCCGATCGCAACGCTCGACCGTCCGGCACGGCTGCTGGGCGCAGCGAAACTGGGCAAGACCCGGCTGATCGACAATATCGCGGTCGATCCGGCCTAAGCCGAAAGTCCGCGCTTGAGCAGGACAGCGGCAAGGACGAACAGGCCGACCACCGCCCAGCCCTCCCAGGTGCGGGGACCATAGCCCCAGCCGATACGCTTGGGGCCGAACCAGATGCGCGGGTCATTCATGGGCGCCTCCGCTTAACTTCGCACATTTCCCGCACATTTTGACATTATGTTGCGCAGGGACGATCCTATTCGCTTGTCACCCGATCGGCGACATCCCGGCTATAGCATGGCCATGGCGGCGTAGGACAGCAGCCCGAGGGACCGGGGCGAAGGCCCCGATCCCCCCTGTCGATCAGAGCGCGCCAGCGGCCGGAGCGGCGGTTCCTTCTGCCGGCGTTGCGGCAGGGGTCGCGGCGATCGGCGCGGGCGTCGCCGCCGCGCTGTCGACCGAGAAGGCGATATCCTCGTCCAGGAAGGCGGGGATGATCGAGCCCGACGGGATGTTGGCGCTGGTGCCGGTGGTGAAGAAGCCGGCGACCGGGATCAGCGCGATCGCACCGACGACGCCGGCGGTGCCGGTCACGCCCTTGTCATTGAAGGTGCCGGTCAAGCGCACCTGCCGGCCCCCCAGCCGGACGTAGAGCACGCGGCCCTCGATGAAGCCGGACTTGCCCCACATGCCCTTGTTCCGCACGCTGGTGATTTCCGCGATGCCGGGCGTGCCGGCGGGGATCGCCACATTATTGCCGACCATCACGGCTTCGGCGGTCTCGATATTGACGCGATCGCCGACCTTCACCGCCTTCTTCTTGGTGGTGAGTTCCACCAGCGTGCGAACGGGCACCTTGGCACCGGCGCGCAGGACATTGCCATCGACGGCAGGCGCGATGGTGACGGCAGGCTGCTGCGCAGCCGCCATCGGCGCGGCCAACGCGGCCGCGCAGAAAAACAGACGAATCATGATACCCCACAGAAAGTCCGCAGGATGCGGACCGGCGGAGGCAAAGCATAGTCCGAAGACTTGCGCCAGAGGCCGAGTAAAGCGCCCGATCTTTTCGGACGCTTTACGCTACGACCATCAGAAGGGGCGGACGATCACCATGATGACGATCACCGCTGCGGCGATGCCGGGCACCTCGTTCAGCATGCGCAACTGCTTGTCGGCAAGGCTGCGCTGACCGCGTGCGAGCTTCTTCGCATAGCTGGCGATCCAGCCATGATAGCCCGACAATGCCAGGACAAAGAGCAGCTTCACGTGGAACCAGCCGAAATGCCAGGCGCCGATTTCCACCATCAGCATCAGGCCGAAGACCCAGGTAAGGATCAGCGACGGGTTGAGGATGATCTTGAGCAGGCGCGTCTCACGCTCGATCCAGCGCTGGTCCTCCGCCGAGCCCGGCACGGTTTCCTGATGATAGACGAAGAAGCGCGGCATCATGAACAGCCCCGCCATCAGGAAGATGACGAAGATGACATGGGCGGCCTTCACCCACAGATAGGCGGCGCCGAGATAGGGCATCAGCGTGTCTCCGTTCCGCGCACATAGGCGATCAGCGCCTCGACATGGGCGATCGGCGTATCGGGCAATATGCCATGGCCCAGGTTGAAGATATGGGGCCGGCCGGCAAAGGCGGCGCGCAAGTTATCCACAGCCTGTTCCACCGCCTGACCGCCGGCAATCAGCGCCAGCGGATCGAGATTGCCCTGCACCGGAAGTCCGGCGGGCAGCGCCTGGTTGGCCCAATGCGGGTCGACCGTTTCATCCACACCCACCGCATCGACGCCGGTGCCGATCGCATAGGCCGGCAGTTTCGCGCCGGCGCCCTTGGGAAAGCCGATCACCGGAATGTCGGGATGGAGCGCCTTCAATTTGCGGACGATCGCGGCATTGGGCTCTATCACCCAGCGTTCGAACTGGAGCGGGGCGAGGCTGCCGGCCCAGCTGTCGAACAATTGCACCGCTTCCACGCCGGCTTCGATCTGGCCGGAGAGATAGATGACGGTTGCGTCGACGATCGCGTCGATCAGCGCGGCGAAGCGATCGGGCTGTTGATACGCCATGCGACGCGCGGCGCCCTGGTCCTTGCTGCCCTGTCCCGCGACCATATAGGTGGCGATCGTCCAGGGACTGCCTGCAAAGCCCAGGAAGGTCACCGACGGGTCCAGCGCAGCCTTCACCTGCCGCACCGTTTCATACACAGCCTCATAGCGGCTGAAATCGGGTTTCAGCGCGGACAGGTCGGTCTCCGCCAGGATCGGGGCGAGACGCGGGCCTTCACCGGCTTCGAACCAGAGATCCTGTCCCATGGCATAGGGGACGATCAAGATGTCGGAAAAGAGGATGGCGCCGTCGAAGCCGAAGCGGCGCAGCGGCTGGAGCGTGACCTCTGCCGCGGCGGCGCTGTCATAGACCAGTTCGAGGAAGCCGCCCTTGTCGGCCCGGAGTGCGCGATATTCCGGCAGATAGCGGCCAGCCTGGCGCATGAGCCACATCGGCGGGACGGGCGGCACCGCGCCGCGCAATACGGAAAGGAGCGGCTTGGCGCTGACTGCGCCGGCGTGAGCGTCGGGACCCGTCATGAACTCTCTACTTTATAAAGATATTTAAAAAGGAATGTTGAGGTTGTTGGGCTGTTGGTTCGGGGGTTTATGCGCTGTCCCCGCTTTTGCCAACAGCTTGACTCCTGGAGTCAAGCGATTCCGCGGCGAGTCATCTGAATCATCCCCATTACCCACAGGCTGTGGATAAGATTCCGGCCCTGTTGAGAGGCTGTGGATAAGATTCCGCTTTCTGGGGACGAAATGGGGCTGCAAAGTTATCCACAACTCTATCCCTTGCTTTATCCACAGGGGACTCACAGAGATATGCCTGTGTCACGTATCCATCTTCACCTGCTTTCGGACTCCACCGGCGAGACGCTGGAGAATATCGCCAAGGCGGCGATCGGCCTGTTCGAAAATGTCGAGGCGATCCGCCATTTCTGGCCGATGGTCCGATCCGAAGTGCATCTCGACCGGATCATGGAGGAGATATCCGCCCATCCCGGCCTGGTGCTGTTCACACTTACCAACCATGTGCTGCGGCGGCGGCTGGAAACGCGCTGCCGCGCGCTCGGCCTGCCCCATGTCGCTGCGCTCGACAGCGTGGCCGATGCCCTGTCCAACATATTGGGGCAGGAAACCCGGACCCGGCCGGGCCGCAAGCATATCCTGGACGAAGCCTATTTCGCGCGGATCGAGGCGATCCAGTTCACCATCGCCCATGATGATGGCGTGGGGCATGAGAATTGGGAGGAGGCCGATATCGTCCTGGCGGGCGTGTCGCGCGCGTCGAAGACGCCGACCTCCATCTATCTTGCCAATCGCGGTTACAAGACCGCCAACATCCCGCTGGTGCCGGAATCGCCGCCGCCGCGCAGCCTCTATGGCCTGAAGCATCCGATGGTGGTGGGCCTGACCATCAGTCCCGAGCGGTTGATCCAGATACGGCGCAACCGGCTGCTGTCGCTCAACCAGGCGCCCGAGACCGCCTATGTGGATAGCGACAAGGTGCAGGAGGAACTGGCCTTTGCCCGGCGCATGTTCGCCGACAATGGCTGGCCGGTGATCGACATGACCCGCCGGTCGATCGAGGAAGCGGCCGCCGCCATCATCAACCTGTTCAACGACCGCGAACTGGCGGAAGGAAATGAAGCATGATCGTCCTAGCCTCGCAGAGCGCCAGCCGGCGCGCCATGCTGAGCGCGGCCGGCGTGCCGTTCGAGGCGCTGTCGCCCGGTGTGGATGAAGAGGCCGCCAAGGAAGCATTGCGCGCCGATGGCCATGACGGCCGCGCGCTGGCCGATGCGCTGGCGGAGCTGAAGGCGCTCAAGGTGTCGCGCCGGGTGCCGGGGGCGCTGGTGCTGGGCTGCGACCAGACCCTGACTCTCGACGACGGGACGATGATCGACAAGGCGGTGGACAGGGCGGATGCCGCGCGCATCCTGCGCCTGCTGTCGGGTCGGGTGCATCATCTCCACAGCGCAGCGGTGATCGTGCTCAACAATGAACCGATCTGGCGCCATGTCGAACGGGTAAGGATGACGGTGCGGCCCCTGTCGGACGGATTCATCGACTCCTATCTGGAGGGCGACTGGGACGAATGCCAATGGTGCGTCGGTTGCTACCGGATAGAGGGGCCGGGCGCGCAACTGTTCGCCAGGGTGGAAGGCAGCCAGTTCGGCATCCAGGGCCTGCCGCTGCTGCCGCTTCTTGACTTCCTGCGCATAAGGGGCGTTCTGGCGTCATGACCGACAAGCTCCCCTATGCAGAGGTGATCGGCGATCCGATCGACCACAGCAAATCGCCCCTTATCCACAATTTCTGGCTGCAGGCGCTGGATATCGAGGCGGAGTATAAGAAGACTCATGTGACGCCCGAGGGGCTGTCCGCCTATTTCCTGCAGCGCCGGGCCGATCCCGACTGGCTTGGCTGCAATGTCACCATTCCCCACAAGATCGCGGTGATGGACTATACCGATGATCCGGGTGGGGTGCGCGACCGGATCGGTGCGATGAACACCATCGCCAGCGAGACCGCCGGGCCGCTGATCGGCACCAACACCGATGCCGGCGGATTCCTGCAGCCGCTTCTGCGCGACAAGTGGAAGGGGCGCCATGCGGTGCTGATCGGCGCGGGCGGCGCGGCGCGGGCGATCCTGTTCGCGCTCACCAGCCTGGGCGTGCCGGAGATCACGATCATGGCGCGCGATCCGGCCAAGGGACAGGCACTGCTCGATCGGGCCGGGGTGAAGGGCAAGGTGATCGGCATGACCGATGCGCTGCCGGCCGCCGACCTGCTGGTCAACAGCACGTCGCTGGGCATGGTCGGCCAGCCGGCGCTGGATCTGGACCTGTCGCCGTTGCCGGCGAGCGCGACCGTCTATGACATCGTCTATGCGCCGCTGGAGACGGGCTTGCTGAAGGCGGCGCGCAACCGGGGCCTCAAGACTCTCGACGGGCTGGAAATGCTGATCGGCCAGGCGGCGCTGGCATTCGACATCTTTTTCGATGCGGAGGCACCGCGCGAGCTGGACGCGGAACTGCGCGCGCTGCTGCTGGCGGCGGACTGAACGGCGACGGGGTGAAGATCTACGGCCTCACCGGCTCGATCGGCATGGGCAAGTCGGCGGTTGCGGCGATGTTTCGTCGTGAAGGCGTGCCGGTGTTCGATGCCGATGCCGAGGTGCATCGGCTGCAGGGGCCGGGCGGCCGGCTGATCCCGGCGATCGAGGCGCGCTTTCCCGGCACCACCGGGCCGCAGGGCGTCGACCGGGCCAAGCTGGGCGCGGCGGTGTTCGGCCATCCCGCCGAATTGAAGGCACTGGAGGCGATCGTCCATCCCGCCGTGGGCGAGTCGCGTCGACGATTCCTCAAACGCCATCGGTCGCGCCAATTCGTGATTCTGGACGTGCCCTTGCTGTTCGAGACAGGTGGCTACCGGCGCATGGCGGGGATCATCGTCGTCAGTGCGCCCGCCTGGAAACAGCGGCGGCGGGTGCTGGCCCGGCCGGGCATGACGGTGGCAAAATTTCGTAGAATCCTGCACTTGCAGCTGCCCGATGCTGAAAAGCGGCTTAGGGCAGACTATATCATCAACACGGGTACGACATTTGCCGCAACCCGGGCACAGGTCAGGCGTCTGGTCGCTTGCCTTGGCGCCCGGACAGGCAGATAAGTAGAGTCATAGAGAGTCGGTTCAAAAGGGCGATGCGCGAGATCATTTTCGACACCGAAACGACGGGATTTGATCCGGCATCCGGCGATCGGCTGGTCGAAATCGGGTGCATAGAGCTTATCAATCGCGTGCCGACCGGCCGCACCTTCCATGCCTATTATAATCCACAGCGCGACATGCCCTCGGCCGCCGAGGCGGTGCATGGCCTGTCGAGCCAGTTCCTGGCGGACAAGCCGCTGTTCCGCGAGGGCGTGGCCGAGCTGATGGATTTCCTGGAGGACAGCCCGCTGGTCGCGCACAATGCGCGCTTCGACTTCGGATTCCTCAATCACGAATTGAAGCTGTGCGCGCGCGACGCCGTGTCGATGGACCGGATGATCGACACGGTCGCGATCGCCCGCACCCTGCATCCCGGCGCCAAGCACAGCCTGGACGCGCTCTGCACCCGGTACGGCATCGACCGCAGCCATCGCGTCAAGCATGGCGCGCTGCTCGACGCCGAACTGCTGGCGCAGCTCTATGTCGAATTGACCGGCGGCCGTCAGATCGGCCTGGGTCTTGCACAGGAGGAAGAGAAAGAGATCGTCAGGGTGGAACTGACGGAAACCGCCGTTGTTCGCCCTGTTCGTCCCGCGCGCGTCTTCACGGCGAGCGCGGAGGAGCTGGAGAGGCATGCCGCTTTCGTCGCGAAGCTGGATAAGCCGCTCTGGCTCGAGGAGGCGCCGCCGGCCTGAACCTGCCGGCGTTTGCCACGTGCCAACCGGGCCGCTGATCCGGCGTCCCGGCAAGAATAAGGAGAAGGCATATGGATATCCGTGTTTCCGGGCATCAGGTCGAGACGGGCGAGGCGCTCAAGCAGCACGTCAGCGACCGGCTGGAAGCGATAGCCGAGAAATATTTCTCCCGCACGATTTCCGCCCAGGTGACCTTCCGACCGGCCCCGCATGGCGCCTTCCATTGTGATATCGTCTGCCATGTGATGACCGGCCTGATCCTGAAGGGCGCCGGCGAGGCGCAGGAGGCGCATCCCGCCTTCGACCAGGCATCGGACCGGATCGAGAAGCAGCTGCGCCGCTATATGCGCCGCCTGAAGGACCGCAGCATCCAGGCCGCCGCGGCCGAGGCGCAGCGCGCCAATGGCTACAGCGTCGATGATATCGACGGCGCGGGCTATACCATCTTCGCCGGTGCCGCCGACGAGGAGGCCGAAGCGGCCGATGCGCCCCTGATCGTCGCCGAAACGCGGGTCGACATTCCCGAGGCCAGCGTGTCCGACGCGGTGATGATGCTGGACCTGCGCAACACCAATGCGCTGCTGTTCCTCAATGCCGGGACGTCGGCCTATAATATGGTCTATCGCCGTCAGGACGGCACGATCGGCTGGGTCGAGCCGCGCGGCTGACCCCCTGCCAAGCCGGGCCGCCTGTTGACCTCCGGGTGCAGGCGGCCTATGGGGCCGGGCTTTAGTTTCTCCGAGCAACGCGCATTTTTTTCGACAGGCTGGGCGCGCCTCGGCTGCCCCCGGAAGTAAAATGGTGCATTTCAACGATATTGTCTCGCCGGACGCGCTGGCCACCGAGGTGACTGTGAACGGCAAGAAGATGCTGTTCCAGAAGATCGCGGCTCTGGCGGCGCAATCCTATGGCGTCGATGCCGAAGCGGCCGCCGACGCGCTGCTGGAGCGCGAGCGTCTGGGCTCCACCGGCTTCGGTGGCGGCGTTGCCATTCCCCATGCCAAGCTGCCGGGCCTCGACCGCATGTGCGGCGTGGTCGTGCTGCTCGATCCGCCGGCGCCGTTCGACGCGGTCGATGATGCGCCGGTCGATGTCGTGTTCGCGCTGCTGTCGCCGCAGGACAGCGGTGCCGAGCATTTGAAGACGCTGGCGCGTGTATCGCGCTATCTGCGCGACGAGGCGCAGGTGACGCGCCTGCGCGGTGCCAAGTCGGCCGAGGCGCTGCATGCGCTGCTGGCCGGTGGTGAGGCGCGTGACGCCGCCTGAAGCCGCTGCGCTCGCCAGTGGCGAGGCGGCGCATTTTCGCGCGCTGGAGCATCTCTACAACAGCGCGCCGATCAACGACCTGTTCCTGTCGACCCTGCGCGTGCCGGAGCCCGGCCGATCGGTGATCGATTTCGAGGTCGACGAGCGGCATTTCCATGCCGCCGGCGCGGTGCATGGCACCGTCTATTTCAAGATGCTGGACGATGCGGCCTTCTATGCCGCCAACAGTCTGGTCAGCGACCGCTTCCTGCTGACCACCGCCTTCAACCTGCTGTTCACCCGGCCGATCGGCCCCGGAAAGCTGCGCGCCGAGGGGCGCTGGATCAGCGGCAAGCGCCGCGTCTATGTCGCCGAGGCGAGCATCCTCGATTCGGACGGGGAAGAAGTGGGCCGGGGCACCGGCACCTTCATGCGGTCGCAGATTCCGCTGTCATCGCTGCCGGGATATCATGGCTGAGGATAATCCGGCCGCGCGGCTGACCAGCGCGATGCTGGTCGGCGCGCTGGTGAAGCGGGTGAATGCCGCCGGTGGCTTTGCCATGATATTGGCCAAGGGCGACGAGATGAGCGGCGTCATCCTGGTCCAGGTGATGGACAAGGGGCGGGAATCCGCAATTTTCGAACGGGTATCGAACTTTCGCGGCGGCCATGCATTGATGCGCTGTGGACCCCCTGCGGAAGAGGGGCCGGAGGCGTTCGCCGCCTATGCCGAACGCCGGCGCAGATCGGACCCCGACCTGTGGCTGGTGGAGCTTGATATCGCGGATGCGGAACGGTTCGCCGCTGAAACGATCTGCTGATCGTTGACTCCTTGCACGCGCGCGGGGAATGGCGGCCGACGCTGAACGCGCAGGTTGCCTGCATTCGTCCATGGGGGGCGGGCCGGTAAACACGCAGACGGGGGGCGGCCGAACGTCACAGAATATCGGTTACAATCGACGTTTCTGGCCAATAACCGCACGATTTTGAGCAATAATGAGTTTTCGTCTGAAGGCCGCGATCATCGCGGCATTTACGCTGTCGGCCGCTGCGGCTGTTACGGCGTCGGACATGTCGAGCGCCAGCGAGGCCTCCCTGTCCACGGTTTCTCTTCCGGAAACCGCCGCGCTGACTAGCGCACCCACGGCCGGCACCAAGCCCGCCGTCGTTTTCGCTGCGCCGCAGGAAGTCGCGCAGTCGCTGGATTCCGGCTCCAAGGCTGGCAGCAATTTTTCGACCGATATCGAGCCCAAGGCCGAGACCCTGGCAGCCCTGGTTGATGCGCAAGGCGCTCCCGAGGATGTCGAAGGCGACATGAAGTGCCTGGCCGGTGCGGTCTATTTCGAATCCAAGGGTGAAACGCTGGAGGGCCAGCTGGCCGTCGCCCGCGTCATCATCAACCGCGCCAAGTCGGGCCGCTTCGCCAGCAGCCTGTGCGGCGTCGTCTATCAGCCGAGCCAGTTCAGCTTCGTGCGTGGTCACGGCATGCCGCCGATCAACATCGCCAGCGATTCCTGGCGCGAGGCGGTTGCGATCGCGCAGATTGCCCTCGACGACAGCTGGGACAGCCAGGCCGAAGGCGCGCTGTTCTTCCATGCCCGCCGCGTGTCGCCGGGCTGGGGCAAGACCAAGCTGGCGTCGATCGACAATCACGTCTTCTATCGCTGATCCGCGCTCACCGCGCGACAGAGACGCCCTTTTGAAGGCCGGTTCGGACCCCATGTCCGAATCGGTCTTTTCTTTTGTTCCCTTCCTGTTCTAGTCTGGTGCCATGACCATCCAAGACGCCGCCCAAGATGCCGATCGCTGTTCACCGCTGACCGACGGGACCGCGCTGGCGGTTGCGCGCGGCACGCTGCGCCTGTTCCATCGCCATGACATGAACGGCATATTGGAAGTGCCGTTGCCCAATGGCCGGCGGGCCGACATCATGGCGATCGACAGTGCCGGGCGCCTGACCATCGTCGAGATCAAGTGCAGCCGGGCGGACCTGCTGGGCGACATGAAATGGCCGGATTATTTCGACTATTGCGACCGCTATTTCTGGGCGGTGCCATCGGGCTTCGACACCAGCCTGTTCGACAGCGAGGCGCTGTGGCCGGCTCGCACCGGCCTGATCGTCGCCGACCAATATGATGCCGAACTGGTGCGGGCCGCGCCGTTCGAGCCGCTGGCCGCCGCCCGGCGCAAGGCAGAGACGCTGCGCTTCGCCCGCCGCGCCGCCCGCCGTCTGTCGGCGCTGGCCGACCCGGATTATGCGGCGGAACTGGGCTGGTAAGGGTTAAAGAAAAGGGCGGCCTGGCCGCCCTTTTTCATATCAAAAGACCGGGCCCTGGACCGGGCCCTTGGGCGCGGCGGCGTTGGCCTTGGCGGAATCGAGGGCTTCGACCAGACCCGGCGTGCGGCTGTCCCGTTCGGCATAGTCGCGGGCGGACATGCCAGCGATCGTGTCGCGCTTGTCCGCATTGGCGCCCTGCGCCACCAGCAGGCGGACCAGGCCGATGTCGCGCAGCTGCACCGCGCGGATCAATGCGGTCTCGCCGCTGCCATTGGCCTTGTCGACCTGGGCGCCGCGGGCGAGCAACAGGCGCACGCCTTCCTCGAAACGGTTCTGCACGGCGAGCAGCAGCGGCGTGGTGCCATTATTGTCGGCCAGGTTCGGATTGGCGCCCTTCGACAGCATGAAGTTGAGCCATGTCGTGTCGCGGCGGCCGATGACGATGTGCAGCGCGGTTTCGCCGGTGGTGACGTCACGGCTGTTGATGACGGTTGAACCCGGCTTCTGCAGCAGTTCGGTTGCCTTGTCGCCGTCAGCGTCCTTCACCGCCTTGAGGAAGTTGTAATTGTTGGAAAACTGGGCCTGGGCCGCAACCGGGGCCATCAGTGCCAGGGTGATGGCGGCAGGCCGCGCCAGAAACAGCCAGGTGGAAAGTCCGCTCTTCATCCCAATCTTCATCGTCGCGCGCCCCGTTCGATTTGCAAATCGGCCCATAGCAAGGCATGGCAGGCGACACCATGAACAAAGCGCTGATCTCGCTCGCCCTGCCGCTTCTGGCCTTGCTGACAGCATGCAATATGGGGGCTGGCGGCAACGCATCAAGCGGCGAGAGCGAGCAGGGCAATCTGGTCGGTGCGCGCATCGGCGCGCCCTTCACCCTGACCGATCAGGACGGCAGGACCGTGCATTGGGACGATTATAAGGGCCAGTATCGGATCGTCTATTTCGGCTACACCTATTGCCCGGATGTATGCCCGGTCGATCTGCAGCGGATCATGCAGGCGTTCAGCGCCTTCGAGAAGGCAGCGCCGGCCCGAGCCGCCAAGGTGCAGCCGATCTTCATCAGCGTCGACCCCAAGCGGGACACGCCGGCGGTGCTGAAGCCCTATGTCGCGGCCTTCCACCCGCGCCTCGTCGGCCTGACCGGCACGCCGGAACAGATCGCGAAGGTGGCCAAGGACTTCGTCGTCCTCTACAATGCGGAAAAGCCGGAAGGGGCGAGCGACTATCTGGTCAGCCACAGCCGCACGCCCTATCTGTTCGGGCCGGACGGCAAGCCGATCGCGCTGGTGCCGGTGGATGATCCGGGCACGCCGGACGTGGACGAGGGCGCACCCGATATCGTGCGCGCCTTTCTCGAAAAATGGGTCAAGTGACATTTGGACTTCTGGGACAAGCCCCTCGACAAGCTGAACCGCGCCGAATGGGAAGCGCTGTGCGACGGTTGCGGCAAATGCTGCCTGCACAAGGCGGAAGATGAGGACACGGGCCGCATCTATCCGACCAATGTCGCCTGCCGCCTGCTCGACCGGCATAGCGGCCAATGCACCAACTATCCCGACCGGCGGCGGTTCGTGCCCGATTGCGTGCGACTGACCCCGGCCAAGGTGAAACAGATCAGCTGGCTGCCGCGCACCTGTGCCTATCGGCTGCGCGAGGCAGGGCTGCCGCTGCCGGACTGGCATTATCTGGTCTGCGGCGATCGCGAGGCGGTGCATCGGGCCAAGGAATCCGTACGCGGCTGGACCGTGGCGGAGGCCGATGCCGGCGATTGGGAACATCATCTTGTCGACCGAGAGCTCTGAGGCAGAAATCCTGATCGATGGCGTCGCCATGCCGGTGCGGGTGCGCCGGTCCGCGCGAGCGCGCGCCTACAAGCTGACGATCGACGGGTTGCGCGGCGAATTACGGCTGTCCTTGCCGGCGCGGGCGAACCTCAAGCGCGCGCTGGGCTGGGCGCAGGGGCATGAGGATTGGGTTCGGGCGCAAATGGCGGTGACGCCGGCGGTGACGCTGCTGGGCGATGGCGCGACCTTTCCGCTGGAGGGGCGCGAGGTGCGCATCTGCTGGATCGCGGGGGCTACCCGCACGATCCGGCTGGAGGGCGACCGGCTGATCCTGGGTGGGGCGGCGGAATCGGTCGGTGCGCGGGTGCTGCGCTGGCTGAGGACACGGGCCAAGGCGGTGCTGGAGGCGGAGACGCTGGCGATGGCGCAGGATCATGGCCTGATCGTCGCCTCGGTCGGCACCGGCGACACGCGCAGCCGTTGGGGCAGTTGCACATCGACCGGGGCGATCCGCTATAGCTGGCGGCTGATCCTGGCGCCGGCCTGGGTGCGGCGATCGACCGTGGCGCATGAACTGGCGCATCTGCTGCACATGGACCATAGCCCGGCCTTCCACGCCGCCCATGCCCGCATCTATGGCGAGGATCCGCGCCCGGCGCGCGCCTGGTTGAAGGCGCATGGGGCGGGCCTGCACCGCTATCAGGCCTGAACCGATGGCGCGCCGGAAACGCTATCTGACTGCCACCATGCCCGACGGCTATGTGAAGAAGATCGGGCCGACCGCCGACCCCTTCACCCATTATTGGCGGATCGTCGCCATACTGGAAAATGGCAAGACCGAGGTTTTCTGGGGCCACACCCGCTCGCTGGCCGAGGCGAAGAAGAAGCGCGCCGCCGCGCCCGACGGCGCGCGGATGCGGGGCTGGACATCCTATCAGTTCGAGATGGTCGAACTGGTAGAAAGCGCGGATTAGCCCCGATGCGGCCAGGCGCCGTCGGCGTCGCCGGGGCAGTCATGGTCGGTATCACGCGGATAGGGCAGGCCACAGGCGCTGCAGGTGGCATAATGGCCCTGTTTCAGGCCATGGCCGACCGCGACCCGCTCATCGAAGACATAGCAGTCACCTTGCCAGCGGCTTTGCGCCTGCGGCATTTCCTCCAGATAGCGCAGGATCCCGCCCTTGAGGTGATAGACTTCGTCAAAGCCGCGCGCCTTAACCAGCGCGGTCGATTTTTCGCAGCGGATGCCGCCGGTGCAGAACATCGCGATCTTGGGGCTGCGGCCTTCGTCGCGCAGCTTGGCGGCGAAATCGTCGAACCAGGCCGGAAATTCGCGGAAGGAGCGGGTGGCCGGGTCGATCGCATTCTCGAACGTGCCGACTGCCACCTCATAGGCGTTGCGCGTGTCGATGATGACGGTGTCGGGATCGGCGATCAGTGCGTTCCAGTCCGCGGGATCGAGATGCACGCCGGCCTGATGGGCGGGGTCCAGGTCGCCCGCGCCCAGCGTCACGATCTCCGCCTTCACCTTCACCTTCATCTTGCCGAAGGGGGCGCTGTCGGCCGTCGCATATTTCACATCGACATCGGCGCAGCCGGGCAGGGCACGGATATGGGCGACCAGCCGCTCGATCGCCTCGGCCGTGCCCGCGACCGTGCCATTGATGCCCTCACGCGCCAGGATCAGCGTGCCGCAAGTGCCGAGATCGGCGCACAGCGCGCGCAGATCGGCGGCGGTTGCCTGCGGGTCGGCGAAGGTGGCGAAACGGTAGAGGGCTGCGACGGTGAACATGGGGAGCCCTATAGGCGCTGGCGCGCATACTTGAAAGCCGGGCGAAGAGGGCGCATAGCCGGGCGATGGTTCCCCTTTCGTTCGCAGGTCATGATTTCCTGGCTTTGCCGGAGGCGGCTTTGTTCTGGCCGGCGCATGGCGCGCTGCTGGTGGCCGACCTGCATTTCGAGAAGGCGAGCTGGTATGCGCGCTTCGGCCAGTTTCTGCCGCCCCATGACAGCGCGGCGACGCTGGACATGATCGAGGCGCTGGTGGCGCGCACCGGCGCACGGGCGATCTGGTCGCTGGGCGACAGTTTTCATGATGCCGATGGCGCGGCGCGGCTGGACCCGCGGGCGCGGGCGCGATTGCAGGCGCTGACCGAACGGCTCGACTGGCTGTGGATAACCGGCAATCATGACGTCGGCGTGGCGCATATGCCGGGCGGACGCCGTGCGGTCGAGGCGGAGGTGGACGGCGTCTGGCTGCGGCATGAGGCCGACCCGGCCGACCCCCGGCCGGAGATATCGGGCCATTTCCACCCCAAGCTGCGCCTGTCGCTGCGCGGCCGGCATGTATCGCGCCGCTGCTTCGTCGGATCGCCGACCAAGCTGATCCTGCCGGCGCTCGGCGCGCTGACGGGCGGGCTGGATGCGGGCCATGGCGAGATACAAAAGGCCGTCGGGCCGGGTGCAATGGCGTTGATACCCGTTTCCGACCGATTGCTGCGCTTTCCGCTGACGTAAGCAAACGCTACGGAAACCGGGCGTTAAATTGTTGCTGCTAGGCAACAGGGCCATGCGGCCATCATCACGCAACTGCGGAAAACGCCCGGAATCACGCGATATATTGCGTTATTCCGACTGTGGCAGCATAATCGCGCATAGTCCCGACCCGGCAAAAAGCCAGGTGGGCCAGGAGAGGATGCACATCATGATGCACAAGAGCCTTTGGCTGCTGTCCGCCGGTGCCGTCGCACTGGTGGGCGCCATACCGCTTGCCCATGCCCAGGATGCCGCGCCGCAGGCGGCAGTGGACACCGAAAGCGTCGACATCATCGTCACCGCGACCCGCCGCGCCAGCCCGTTGTCCGACGTGCCGATCGCGGTATCGGCGGTCGGCCAGCAGGCGATGCAGAATAGCGGCGCCAATGATATTCGCGCGCTCAATCAGCTGGCGCCGTCCCTGCTGGTCTCTTCGACCGGGACCGAGGCCAATGGTTCGGCCCGTATTCGCGGTATCGGCACGGTCGGCGACAATCCTGGCCTGGAAAGCTCGGTCGCGGTGTTCATCGACGGCGTCTATCGTTCGCGTACCGGCGCGGGCCTCAATGATCTGGGCGAGATCGAGCGGGTCGAGGTGCTGCGCGGGCCGCAGGGCACGTTGTTCGGCCGCAATGCGTCGGCCGGTTTGATCAACATCGTCAGCAAGGCGCCGGAATTCATTCTGGGCGGCATGGCCGAGGCGACCTATGGCAATTATGATTATTGGCGCCTGGCCGGGCGCATCACCGGCCCGATCGCCAAGGGGATTGCGCTGAGCCTGGATGGCGTCTGGTCGAAGCGCGATGGTTTCTACGATCTGGTCGATACCAGCGGCAACAAGGTCGGCGACACCAATGACCGCGACCGTTATTTCCTGCGTGGTCAGGCGCTGATCGAACCCAGTGATGCCCTGTCGATCCGGCTGATCGGCGATTATACCAATCGCGACGAAAGCTGCTGCGGCGCGGCCTATGTCGAGACGCGCGAACGGCGGCCGGCGACCGGCGGCGGCTATAGCACGGCGCCGTTCAACCGCATCGGCGCGATCCTGGCCGGGCAGGGCAGCGTCTTCCCCGCCGATCCGTATGATCGCGAGCTGACCATCACCGAAGGGCGCGACTATGTCAGCAAGCTCAAGGATTGGGGCGTGTCGGGCGAGATCAACTATGATCTGGGCGGCGCGAAACTGACCAGCATCACCGCCTATCGCGACTATAAATCCCGCGACTATGGCGATTATGACTATTCGGGCGCCGACCTTCTCTATCGCGATCCCAACACCTATCGCCAGTTCAAGACTTTCACCCAGGAATTGCGGGCGCAGGGTTCGGCCTTCAACGAAGCGCTCGACTGGCTGGTGGGCGGCTATTACGCCAATGAGAAGCTGACGCTGGAAGATAATATCCGCTTCGGCGCCGACTATGGCCGCTTTGCCGCCTGCCGCCTGATGGCGGGTGCGGGCGTCAACAGCAACTTCACCGCAGCGCAACTGGCGGCCTGCGGCAGCGGTCTTGCCACGTCGGCGCTGATCGGCGGCACGCAGGCAAATCTCAACGCTGGGCTTACCGCCGCGCTGATCAATGCCGGATTGCCGGCCGGCGTTGCGGCGGCACAGGCGGGGGCTATCTCCACCGGTCTTGGCAATGGCCTGCGCGCGCTGGCGGCAATCCCGGAAGGCACCGGCGACGTTGCCTCCATCTATCGCCAGAAGAGCGAGAATTGGGCGCTCTTCACCCATAATATCATTCATATCACCAAGCGGCTCGATCTGACCCTGGGCCTGCGCTACACCCATGAATCTAAGAAATTCTCTTCGGACTTCAATAACAACAACGCGACCTGCGCGGCGTTGCAGGCCTCTTCGCTGCCGACGCTGGCGACCAATGCGGCGCTGGGCAGTGCGGCGGCGCTGGCGGGCGGCATCCTGACGCTCGGTTGCCTTGGCAATGGCTCGACCACGCTCAATGCGCTCGACCTCAACGACAAGATCAGCGACGGCGAGTTCAGCGGCACGGCAGTGCTGTCGTGGAAGCCGATCGACGAGATGCTGGTCTATGGCAGCTATTCCAAGGGCTATAAGGCGGGTGGCTTCAACCTCGACCGCTTCCAGCTGGGATCGACCGGCCTGAATACCGTGCCGGCGGTCTATGCGCCGCGCACCAATGCCGATGTGACGAGCCTGCGCTTCGCTGCGGAGAAGGTCGATGCCTTTGAAATCGGTTTCAAATATACCCAGCCGAAATGGAGCGCGAACATCGCGGCCTTCCGTCAGGAGTTCAAGAATTTCCAGCTGAACACCTTCAACGGCACCAGCTTCGTCGTGCAGAATATCAATGGCTGTGACAGCGCCCTGTCGGCGGCGCGGACCTGCGATTCCGGCGATGTCGGGCCGGGCCTGATCAGCCAGGGCGTGGAACTGGAACTGACCGCTTCACCGGTGCGCCATTTCCGCCTGACCGGTGGCCTGACCTATGCACGGGCGAAATTCGCCAAGCGGCTGGTCGGCAGCGGCGATGGCAGCGTGCCGCTCGATCCGGCGCTGTTCCTGCTGCCCGGATCGATCAACAGCAATGCGCCGCAACTGGTGACCACGGCGAGCATGGCCTGGACGCCCGATATCGGGTCGAACGGCCTGTCCGCACTCTTCTACATCGATGGCCGCATGATGAGCGACTATAATACCGGGTCCGACCTGTTCCCGGAAAAGGCGCAGGACGGCTTTGCGGTGTTCAATGCGCGCGTCGGCCTGCGGGGCAAGGATCAGCGCTGGGCGGTGGAATTCTGGGGCCAGAATATCTTCAACCAGGATTATACCCAGGTCGCCTTCAGCAGCCCGCTCCAGTCGAGCAGCCCGGCGACATCGACCACCGGGCAGTTCGCGCAAGGGGCGCCGATGGCGAACCAGCTTATCTCCGCCTATCTGGCCGAGCCCCGCACCTACGGCATTACCTTGCGGGGGCGTTTCTGATCATCCCCAGGCCGCTCCGGGGGACGGGGCGGCTGACGGGGGCGCGTTCGCCGAACAGGGCGGTGCCGACGCGAATGTCGGTGGCGCCCAGCATCAGGGCGGTTTCGAAATCGCCCGACATGCCCATCGACAGGCGCGGGAGGCCCTCTTCCCGCGCCATTTTTGCGAGCAGGGCAAAATAGGGTGCCGGTTCGACATCGGCCGGGGGCACGCACATCAGGCCGAGCAAGGGGATGTCGGCGTCGCGCGCGGCGGCGATCAGCGCCGGCACATCGGCGATCGGGCAGCCGCCCTTCTGTTCCTCGGCCCCGATATTCACCTGGATGAAGCAGGGCAGGCGCTTGCCCGCGGCATCCATTGCCTTGGCGAGCGCGGTCAGCAGCGAGAGGCGATCGAGCGAATGGATGACGTCGAACAGGGCGACGGCATCGGCGGCCTTGTTCGATTGCAACTGGCCGACCAGATGCAGGGTCAGATCCGAAAATTGCTCGCGCAGGGCCGGCCATTTGTCCTGGCTTTCCTGGACGCGGTTTTCGCCGAAGCCGCGCTGGCCAGCGTGGATCAGCGGCAGGATCGCTTCGGCCGGCTGGGTCTTGGACACGGCGATCAGGTTGATGTCGTCGGCGCTGCGCTGGGTCAGGCGGGCGGCGCGGTCGATCTGGTCGCGCAGGGTGGCGAGGCGGGCCGCAGCTTCGGGGATGTCGGTGGTCATGGCGGCTGCTATAGGCGATGGCCATGCACGCCCGCCACCGCAAAAAGCTGCCCGGCCTCTGGCTGATGACCGATGAGCGGGTGGAGGATGCGTCGTTGCTGGCGGCGGCGGCGCGCTTGCCGCGCGGGCGTGCGGGAATCGTCTTTCGCCATTATCGCACCGAAGCGGTGAAACGGCGCGCGCTGTTCGAGGCATTGCGGGCAATTGCGCGGCGGCGGCGGCTGGTGCTGATGCTGGCGGGGGACGCGCGAACGGCGGCGGCCTGGCGCGCGGATGGCTGGCATGGGCGGGATGGGTCGAAAAATTTCCACAGACTTATCCACAGCCAGGCGGCGCATGATCGGCGGGAGCTTCAGGCGGCGGCGCGCGCCGATATGGTCTTCCTGTCGCCGCTATTCCCGACCCGGTCGCATCCTGGTGCCGGGGCGCTGGGGCGGATCGGCTTTGCGGCGCTTGCGCGGCAGGCGAAGGCCCCCGTGATCGCGCTGGGCGGGGTCAGGGCAAAGCACCGGCATATGCTGCGCGGGATCGGCGCGGTAGGCTGGGCGGCGATCGACGGACTGACCGACCATATATGAATCCGGGTCATGGGGCCTAGCGCGGATGCTGGCCTAATAGCCTGTGGATAAGTCGGTTAGGTTGGGGCGATGCCATCCATCCTGCGGAGACCCGACATGACCGAACCCACCGACGCGCGCCGATCCTTTGGCGATCTGGCGCCTCATCTGGCGGAAATGACCGACAAGACCCTGTTCGGCGAAGTCTGGGCTGATCCGGCACTGTCGCCGCGCGACCGCAGCCTGATCACCATCACCAGCCTCATCTCGCTCTATCGCGGCAATGAGCTGCCCTTTCACCTGCAGCGGGCACTGGACAATGGGCTGACGCGCGCGGAGATCATCGCGACCATCACCCATCTGGCCTTCTATGCCGGCTGGCCGCCGGCGATGACCGCACTGGGGATCGCCCACAAGCTGTTCGACGATGCGCAGGACTAAGGCGGCGGTGGGCGCATTGACGCTGGCCGCCTTCATGCTGGGCATTGGGGCCGGGCGACAGGCCAAGGCGCAGGCCGCGCCGGACAAGCCGATCGTGCGGATCGCGGAGCTGGAGATCGATCCGGCGCACATCGAGGACTATAAGGCCTATCTGCGCGAGGAGATTGCCGCATCGGTGGCGCAGGAGCCGGGCGTGCTGTCGCTGTCGGCGGTGGCGATCGCCGGAAAGCCGGCCAGCATCCGCCTGCTGGAAGTCTATGCCAGCGACGCGGCCTATCAGGCGCATCTCAAGACACCGCATTTCCTGAAATATAAGCAGGGCACCGCCGACATGGTGCAGTCATTGCGCCTGATCGAGACCGAGCCGGTCATGCTCTGCGCCAAGGGTGGCGGCAGCTATTGCTGACGCGTTGGAGTGATCGGCATCAGGCGATGCCGATCATGCGTATCCTAGCCCTTTCAGGCGATCAGAATTTGAAGATGGTGCCCAGATAGACGGCCTGGTTGTCCTGGCGCTCGTCGGTCATCGGGGTCAGGCGGCCGGCAACGCTGTTGTTGTAGCGGATGCCCGCCGTCACGTTGAGGTTGCGGGTCAGCGAATATGAGCTGGCCAGATCCAGCGAATAATCCTTGTCCGCACTCGGGTTGCGGACGGTCGCCGTCGGCTCGCGACGGCTTTCCAGCAGCACCTTGGTGCTGAAGCGATCCTTCTTGCCGTCATCCAGCGAGAAATTCTTCGCATCGACCATGGTTTCGACCGGCACCGGGTCCAGCGCCTTGCGGCCGGTATTTTCCGGCAGGGCGAACTTGCGCCAGCCATGCTCGCCGTTCAGGCTGAAGCTGACAGGCGCGATGTTGACCGGGACCACCGAGCGGTTGGCGGCAACGCGATCGACGTCGCTGGCGCGGACCATGACGGTGATCGACCGCTGGCCGCTGAGCGAACCGCTGGTCGGCGTGAAACGGAAATTCTGGCGACCGGCCGAGGCGGCGATCTTCGCATAGGCCGCAGCCAGACGCGAATCCTTGGTCGTGGGGGTGAAGGAGGAAATGCTGCCCAGCGCGCCGAGCGACACAGGCGCTTCCTCACGCATGCGGACGAGATCGGTTGCGGCGCCAAAAGCGGGCGACAGCATGAAGCCAGCAACGGCGATCGCCGAGCCTGCCAATGCCAAATGTCCCCGTTTCACGCGCATGATTCGAATCTCTTCCCCACCGGTTATTTTTCAAGACGCATTAGACACCAAAAAGCGCCATTGACCAGAGGCGCTATCCGCTTTTTGTCTGAGCTGTTGCACAGAGCACACAGACTCCGAGGACGGGTTGCGACGATCCGTGGCGTGTCGGACCCGCGCGCCCCCTTGCCCAATGGCGCGCGTCGACTATAGAAGCGGGGCGTTTTTCGTCTTTTTCAAGCTAGGACATGCCTGATGGTCCGTCGCCTTCCCGTTACCCTTTCCTCCGGTCTTCTGCTGGCTGCGCTCCTGCCGCTTGCCGCATGCGGGGGCGGCGCGAAGGAACGGCCCAAGGCCGATCTGGCCGCGTCGAAGGTCACCACCATCGGCGTCAACGCCTATCTGTGGCGCGCCAGCCTGGATACGCTGTCCTTCATGCCGATGGTGCAGACCGATTCCAACGGCGGCGTCATCGTCACCGACTGGTATACCAATCCCAACACGCCGAGTGAACGGATGAAGGTCACCGTGTCGATCCTGGACCAGGATCTGCGCGCCGACGCGCTGCGCGTGGCCGCCAGCCGCCAGGTCAACCAGAATGGCCAGTGGGTCGATGCCCCGGTGCAGGCCGCGACGGTGCAGAAGCTGGAAGAGATCATCCTGACCAAGGCGCGCGACCTGCGCCGCATGGCGATCGGCTGAACCACCCCTTTCGGGCGCGAATGATACGGTAACGCCCTGTTTTCAAACCATCGGGGCTGGGCTTTTACAGAGCCCAGCCCGCTTGCATTTGTAAGGACATGACATGCAAAGGCGCTTCAACCCGCTGGAGGCCGACGCCCGCTGGCAGGCCGTCTGGGACGAGAAGCAGAGCTTCAAGGCGGATGACGCCTCGACGAAGCCGCGCAGCTACGTGCTGGAGATGTTCCCCTATCCGTCGGGGCGCATCCATATCGGTCATGTCCGCAACTATTCGATGGGCGACGTGCTGGCCCGCTTCCGCCGGATGACCGGCCATGAAGTGCTGCATCCGATGGGCTGGGACGCGTTCGGCATGCCGGCCGAAAATGCGGCGATGGAAAAGAAGGTGCATCCGGGCGAATGGACCCGGTCCAACATCGCCAATATGCGCGCGCAGCTGAAGAAGCTGGGTTTCGCGATCGACTGGAGCCGCGAACTCGCGACCTGCGAGCCGGACTATTATGGCCATGAACAGGCGCTGTTCCTGGACATGCTGGAATCGGGCCTGGTCTATCGCAAGGAAAGCCAGGTCAATTGGGATCCGGTCGACATGACCGTGCTGGCGAACGAGCAGGTGATCGACGGGCGCGGTTGGCGCTCGGGCGCGCTGGTCGAAAAGCGCAAGCTCAACCAGTGGTTCCTCAAGATCACCCAGTTCGCCGACGATCTGCTGGGGGGCCTCCAGACGCTCGACCAGTGGCCCGACAAGGTGCGGCTGATGCAGGAAAACTGGATCGGCAAGTCGGTCGGTCTGCAGTTCAGCTTCAAGCCGGTCGCGCCGTTCGACAGCGAGATCGAGGTTTATTCGACCCGCCCCGACACCATCTTCGGCGCCAGCTTCGTCGCGATCGCGGCCGACCACCCGGTCGCGCAGGCCGTCGCCGCGAACAATCCCGATGCCGTTGCCTTCATCGAGAAGTGCAAGGAAGGCGGCACCACCGCCGCCGAGCTGGAAACGGCGGAGAAGCTGGGCTTCGACACCGGCCTGACGGTCGCGCATCCGTTCGATCCGGAATGGCACCTGCCTGTCTTCATCGCCAATTTCGTGCTGATGGACTATGGCACCGGCGCCGTCATGGGCGTGCCCGCGCATGACCAGCGCGACCTCGACTTCGCGCGCAAATATATGCTGCCGGTCGAGCGTGTCGTCGCGCTGGATGGCGAAGCCGACAAGCCGATCCATGACGAGGCCTATACCGGCCCCGGCAATCTGGTGAACTCGCGCTTCCTGGACGGCATGGCGGTCGAAGCCGCCAAGGCCGCCGTCATCGCCCGCGCCGAGGGTGAAGGCTGGGGCGCGGGCAAGACCGTGTTCCGCCTGCGCGACTGGGGCGTGTCGCGCCAGCGTTACTGGGGTACCCCGATCCCGGTCATCCATTGCGATGATTGTGGTGTGGTGGGCGTGCCCAAGGACCAGCTGCCGGTGAAGCTGCCTGAGGATGTGACCTTCGACATTCCCGGCAATCCGCTGGATCGTCACCCGAGCTGGAAGCATGTCGATTGCCCGTCCTGTGGCAAGGCGGCGCGGCGCGAGACCGACACGCTCGACACCTTCGCGGATTCGAGCTGGTATTTCATCCGCTTCGCCAGCCAGCCCGACGACAAGCCGTTCGATCGCGCGACCGTCGAGCAGTGGCTGCCGGTCGGCCAGTATATTGGCGGCGTGGAACATGCGATCCTGCATCTTCTCTATGCCCGTTTCTGGACCCGCGCGCTGCAGCATATGGGCCAGCTCGGCTTTGCCGAGCCCTTCACCGGCCTGTTCACCCAGGGCATGGTGACCCACGAGACGTACAAGGCCGGCGATGGCAGCTGGCTGTCGCCGCAGGAAATCAAGAAGTCCGGCGACGACTATATCCATATCGAGAGCGGGGCGCCGGTCACGGTCGGCCGCGTCGAGAAGATGTCCAAGTCGAAGAAGAATGTCGTCGATCCCGATGACATCATCGAACAATATGGTGCCGACGCCGTGCGCTGGTTCATGCTGTCGGACAGCCCGCCCGAGCGCGACCTGCCCTGGACCGAGGCCGGCATCGAGGGCAGCTGGCGCTTCGTCAACCGCGTCTGGCGCCTGTTCGGCGAAGCCGATGCGGCGGCGGAAGGCCAGGACAAGGCCCTGGACCGCAAGCTGCACCAGACGATCGACGGCGTCGCCAAGGATATCGAGGCGCTGGGCTTCAACAAGGCCGTCGCCAAGATCTATGAGCTGGTCAACGCGATCGAGAAGGCCAAGCCGTCGGCCAGCCGTACCGCGGCGATCCGCGCGCTGGCGCTGCTGGTCGCGCCGATGACCCCGCATCTGGCCGAAGAGGGCTGGGCCGAGATGGCGCAGCCGGGCCTGATCGCCGAAGCCGCCTGGCCGGCGGTCGATCCGGCGCTGCTGGTCGAGGATGAAGTGACCATCGCCTGCCAGGTGATGGGCAAGCTGCGCGACACCATCACCGTGCCCAAGGGCACGCCGAAGGATGAACTGGAAAAGCTGGCACTGGCCGCGCCGAACGTCGTTCGCACGCTGGATGGCGCCACCCCCAAGAAGGTGATCGTGGTGCCCGACCGTCTGGTCAATCTGGTCATCTGACCTGTGCCCGTCACCCCGACCTTTGGTTCGACAAGGGCGGGGTGACGGGATAAGGATCATGCCCATGAAGCGCATCCTTCCCCTCGTCGCCCTCACTCTTCTTACCGCCTGCGGGCTGCGCCCGGTCTATGGCGGCGGCAGCCATGGCGCGGTGGCGCAGGGGCTGGGCCATGTCGAGGTGCAGGATATTGCGGGCAAGGGCGGCTGGCTGATGCGCAACGCGCTCAACGACCGGCTTGGCGCGATCAGCAATGGTTCCGGCCCCAGCTACAAGCTGGTGGTGAAGCTGGACGACCAGATCAGCGGTTTCGGTCTGCGGTCCGACGCGGCCATCACCCGTGAGCGGCGCACGCTGCGGGCCCGTTATCAGCTGATCGATGAAGCGACCGGTGCGCAGGTGCTGGACGATAGCGCCGGGTCGGACGCCGGCATCAACGCGACATCGAGCGAATATGCGACGATCGCGGCGGAAGATACGGCGCTGGAGCGGCTGTCGGAGATCGTCGCCGACCAGATCGTCACCCGCCTGGCGCTGTATGCGACGCGCAAGGAAGGCGCCCAGGCGGCGTCCTCGTCGGCCCCATCGCCGGCAGCGTCGACCGGCCAGTGAAAGCCAATCGCGGCCAGATAGAAAAGGCGCTCGACGCGCCGCCGTCGGATATCCGCTTCTTCCTGCTCTATGGTCCTGACGAGGCGGGCAGCACGGCGCTTGCCAGGCGGCTGGAGCGGGCGATGGGGCCGGGGGCCGAGCGGGTCGACCTGGACGTGGCCACGCTGCGCGAGGATCCGGCGCGGCTGGCCGACGAGGCGGCATCCTTCTCGATGTTCGGCGACAAGCGCTGGGTGCGCATCAACGGCATGGGCGATGAATCGCTGCCGGCGGTGACGGCGTTGCTGGAGGCGGAGGCGGCGGGCAATCCGGTGATCGCGATCGCCGGCGCGCTCAAGGCGACGTCGAAGCTGGTCAAGCTGGCGCTCGACCATAAGGGCTGCATGGCCTTCATCTCCTATCAGCCCGATGCCCGCGAGGCGGAGCAGATCGCGATGGCGACCGCGCGCGAGAACGGCCTGCGCTTGCCGCAGGAACTGGCGCGCCGCATCGTCGACCTGGCCAATGGCGACCGGGCGCTGATGGGGATCGAGATCGAGAAGCTGGTCCTCTATCTCGACGCCGCGCCGGAACAGCCGCGCGAGGCGACGGCGGAGGCGCTGGATGCGCTGTCGGCCGACAATCCCGATTCCGATGCGGCGCCGCTGGTCAATGCGGTGCTGGGCGGCGACCTCAGGGCGATGCACAAGGAACTCAACAATCTGGCGGAGATCGGCGCGGCCATGGCGTCGGTAATCCGGCCGCTGCTGACCCGTGCCATGCTGATCGCCAATATCCGCGCCGATTTCGACAGCAGCGGGCGGCTGGAGGCGGCGGTGGAATCGGCCGGCAAGGCGGTCTTCTGGAAGGAGAAGGGGCTGGTCACCCGCCAGGTGCGGCTGTGGGACGCGACCGGCATCGCCCGCGTCATCCAGCGTCTGGCCCAGGCCGAACGGTCCAGCCGCGGCGGCAAGGGGCTGGGCGACCTGTTGGTGCGGCATGAGCTGCTGGCGATCGCCCGACAGGCGGCGCGCGAGCGGGCCTGATCGCGGGCTTGATAAGGGCTTCGGCGGACGCCATATTGCGGCCATGGAAAAGCTGGACCTGAGCGAAGCCGAATGGCGTGCGCGCCTTTCCCCCGAACAATATCATGTGCTGCGCGAGGCGGGCACCGAACGGGCCTTCACCGGCAAATATAACAGCAACAAGGCTGACGGCGTCTATTATTGCGCCGGTTGCGGCGCCGAGCTGTTCGATGCCGAGGAAAAATATGACAGCGGGTCGGGCTGGCCCAGCTTCACCGCGCCGGTCGATATCGACGCGGTCGAGGAAATTCGCGACGCCAGCCATGGCATGATCCGCACCGAGGTGCGCTGCGCCACCTGCGAGGGCCATCTGGGCCATGTTTTCCCTGACGGCCCCGGCGTCAACGGCCTGCGTTACTGCATGAACAGCGCGTCGCTGGATTTCAAGTCTCGCGACGACGCGGGATAGGAACGACAGAGGGACGGACCGCTGCGGGGCGGGGGCAGTATGACCTGCCCGCGCCGGCTTGTTCGGACTTCCACCGATAATATTCATCGCGGGTAAAGCCGCATCATCCTTACAGACCGGGGAGTTTTCCGGACGAGCGCCCTGATTTGCGCTGGTCCGGGCCGGTAATAGCGCGTATCCGGGGCGGCAAATGGCACGATCTGACAAGAGCAAGAAGGCGCCGGGCAAGGCGAAGAAATGGCTGGTGCGCGGGCTCAAGATCGGTCTGGTCGGCGCCTTTGCCGGTCTGGTCGCGATCGGCGTGGCCGTGTTCATCGCGATGCAGTCGCTACCCGACTATAACAGCCTCAAATCCTCCCCCAATGGCCAGATGATCCGCGTCCATGCGGCGGACGGATCGGTCATCGTCTCCCTGGGGCCGAGCTTCGGCCGCTGGCTGAGCTATGACCAGATCCCCTCGGTCATGGTCGATGCGATGGTGTCGACCGAGGATCGCCGTTTCTACATGCACCCTGGCGTCGATCCGGTCGGCATGGCACGCGCGGCCTGGGTCGCGCTGGAACGGCGCGGCAGCGGCCGGCGCTGGCAGGGCGCGTCGACCATCACCCAGCAGGTCGCGCGCAACATCTTCCTCAACAACAGCTATAGCTGGGGCCGCAAGGTCCGCGAGATGGTGCTGGCGATGGCGCTGGAGCGCAAATTCTCCAAGCAGCAGATCCTGGAACTCTATCTCAACAAGGTCTATTTCGGCGGCGGGGCCTATGGCATCGACGCCGCCAGCCGCAAATTCTTCGGCCATCCCGCACAGAGCCTGGACCTGCCCGAGGCGGCGATCATCGCCGGCCTGGTGAAGGCGCCGTCCAGTTATTCCCCCACCGCCGATGCCGAGGCCGCGATCGGCCGCGCCGGCGTGGTGCTCGACCTGATGCAGGAAAATGGCAAGATCAGTGCCGCCGATCACGCCAATGCCAATCTGGACGGCGTACGCATGGCGCCCGAGCCGCCGCAGAACAGCGTCCGCTATTTCACCGACTGGGCGCTGCCGCAGCTCGACACGCTGATCGACGAGCCCAATGAGCCGTTGGAAGTCTATACGACCATCGACCTTGGCATGCAGAATGCAGCGACCGCTGCAGTGAAGGCAAACGTGTCGAACGGCATGCAGGGCGCGCTGGTCAGCCTGGATCGCGACGGCGCGGTGCGCGCCATGGTCGGCGGGCTCGACTATGTGACCTCCAACTATAACCGCGCGACGACCGCCGTGCGACAGCCCGGTTCGGCCTGGAAGATCTTCGTATACATGGCGGCGCTGGAGGCAGGCTATACGCCCGATACCGGCGTTACCGACGAACCGGTGACGATAAATGGCTGGAGCCCGCGCAACAGCAATGGCCGCTTTGCCGGCGCGATCGATATCCGCACCGCCTTTGCCTATTCGATCAACACGGTCGCGGCGAAGCTGGGCGTGGAGGTCGGTTTCCCGACCGTCGCCGACATGGCGCGCCGCTTCGGCATCACCACGCCGATCAACACCCACCCCTCGATGGTTCTGGGCACGTCGGACGTGCGGCTGATCGACATGACCCGTGCTTTCGCCTCGATCGCGCGCAAGGGCGTGGCGGTCACCCCCTATGGCATCACCAAGGTGACGACCGCCGACGGGCGGATGCTCTACCAGCATCAGGATGATACCAGCCGCGTGCTGGTGGCGCCCTGGGTCGCGGCGGGCATGACCGACCTGATGCAGACCGCGGTCAGCACCGGCACCGGCAGGGCAGCGCAGATCGGTCGCCCGGTCGCGGGCAAGACCGGCACCACCAACAGCGGCAAGGATGGCTGGTTCCTGGGCTTTTCCAGCGGCATCACCACCGGCGTCTGGGTCGGCCGGGATGACGCCAAGGCGGTGCCATCGCTCTATGGCGGTCGCGCGCCGGCCCACGCCTTTGCCGATTATATGAAGGTCGCCGTCGCCAAGCGGCCGGTGGAGCAGTTCGAGACCCAGGTCACCCTGCCCGAATGGCAGCTGGAGCCGGACGAGGAGGCCTATTATGGCCAGCCGGATAACGGCATGGAAGGCGGCATGATGGTCGATGAAAATGGCCTGCCGATCGACCGTGCTCGGCCGGCCGGCAGCGAGGCGGAGGATGGTGAGGATATGGCTCAGCCCGATCCGGCCGATCGGCCGGCGCCGCCGCGCCTGGACCAGCAGTGGATCGACAATGTGCTGGGCCGCACGCCGCGCCAGCGCCAGCCGGCCCAGCAGCAGCGACCCGACAATCCCTGATCCGGTGCCTCAGCGTCCCTGACGGGGCGCTGAGGCGGCCAGCCGGACCGGATCGAGCGCGCCGGTATCGGGTAGCAGGAAGTCGACCTTGCCCCGGCCGAAGTCGATCGCCACCCGGTCGAACAGCCGCAGCGCGTTCATCCCCAGCATCAGCGCCGGCTTGTCGGCCAGACCCAGCTCGGCAAAGGGGCTGGCCTCGGCGAACAGCACCGGCACGCCGGTCAGCTTGACCCGACCCATGCGCACGAAATCCAGCCGCCCGACATCGCCGGTCAGCGTGTCGCCGGTCACGCTGATCAGGCTGGCCTGCAGCAGTTCGGGCGCGCGCTTCTTGCGGGCGAGCTTGTCGCGCAGCGCCAGATTGCCGACGCTGAAATTGGCGCCGGTATCCAGGATGATGTTCACCTTCATCCCGTTGACGTCGGAATCCAGCAGGATCAGCTGTCCCTTGCGCCGGCGCGCCTCGACGATGATCGCATCGGGATCGCGCGGGGGCAGGCGGCGGCTTTCGCTGATTTCCATCCGGCCGGTGCGGAAATTGAGCAGCACCCGCTTGGCATGCAGGCTGTCGAGGCCAAGCAACCCGGCGGCGCCCAGATGCTCGCCGTTCAGCACCGGCGCCTCTATATCGTCCACCGTGGTCGCGCCGAAACCGAGCCGGGGCACGGCGACGGTCGGCACTTCCGCCTTGCCGGTCATGCTGAGGATGGTGACGATCCGCCGATTGGGTAGGGCGAGCCGGTCGGCCAGGTCGCGGGCGATGACCGTGCGCTGGGAGCCGGTGTCGATCACGAAGTTCCACGGCCCCTTGCCGTCGATATTGATGGGAATGGTGACGCGATCGTCGAGCGAGGGGCCGGTGCGGACGACGGTAGGGGGTATGTCGGGATCGAGCGGGGGGCTGTCCTGCGCGGCGAGTGGCAGCGCGGTGAGCGCGCCCGTGGCGATCGCCATCAGGGCACGGAAATAACGCATTTCCTCATCCTTCCGATATTTTATGTCTCATCATATCATGGGGCGGGATATGTCGTCCATCGCCGCAGATGGGGCACCACCTGTCGAAAATCCCCGGATCGCCCATGATTTCAGGCGGAATAGGGAAATGTCCTCGCTTGACTTGAGGGCCGGGCGCTCGCTAAACGCCGACTATTCCCCTCGCCCGTCCGGCGCGAGGCTTTCCCGAGACATTGACCGGGCAAAATCTCCTTTCTTACCCGGCTATTCTATCCCTCACTCCATCGGACCGACTCGCAATGCATCTCAAGGACCTCAAGAAGACAGTTCCCGCCGACCTCGTCACCATGGCGGAAGAACTGGGCGTCGAGGGCGCATCGACCCTGCGCAAGCAGGATCTGATGTTCGCCATCCTGAAGGCCGAGGCCGAAAATGGCGCGCAGATCATGGGTGAGGGCACGATCGAAGTGCTGCCGGACGGCTTCGGCTTCCTGCGCAGCCCGGAGGCGAATTTCCTGGCCGGTCCCGACGACATCTATGTCTCGCCGAACCAGGTCCGTCGCTTCGGCCTGCGCACCGGCGACACGGTCGAGGGCGAGATTCGCGCGCCCAAGGATGGCGAGCGCTATTTCGCCCTGACCAAGCTGCTGTCGGTCAATTTCGATGATCCGGACGTCGTCCGCCATCGCGTCAATTTCGACAACCTGACCCCGCTCTATCCCGAGCAGAAGCTGCGCCTCGACACGCTCGATCCGACCATCAAGGACAAGTCGGCCCGCGTCATCGACATCGTCTCGCCGCAGGGCAAGGGCCAGCGCACGCTGATCGTCGCGCCGCCGCGCGTCGGCAAGACGGTGATGCTGCAGAATATCGCCAAGGCCATCACCGACAATCATCCCGAAGTCTTCCTGATCGTCCTGCTGATCGACGAGCGTCCGGAAGAAGTCACCGACATGCAGCGCAGCGTGAAGGGCGAGGTCGTTTCCTCGACCTTCGACGAGCCTGCCACCCGCCACGTCCAGGTCGCCGAAATGGTGATCGAGAAGGCCAAGCGCCTGGTCGAGCACAAGAAGGATGTCGTCATCCTGCTCGACTCGATCACCCGCCTCGGCCGCGCCTACAACACCGTCGTGCCCTCGTCGGGCAAGGTGCTGACCGGCGGTGTCGATGCCAACGCGCTGCAGCGCCCGAAGCGCTTCTTCGGCGCCGCGCGCAACATCGAGGAGGGCGGTTCGCTCTCGATCATCGCGACCGCGCTGATCGACACCGGCAGCCGCATGGACGAAGTCATCTTCGAAGAGTTCAAGGGCACCGGCAACTCGGAAATCGTGCTGGACCGCAAGGTTGCGGACAAGCGCATCTTCCCGGCGCTGGACGTCGGCAAGTCCGGCACCCGCAAGGAGGAACTGCTGGTCGAGAAGCCGACGCTCAGCAAGATGTGGGTGCTGCGCCGCATCCTCATGCAGATGGGCACGGTCGATGCGATGGAATTCCTGCTCGACAAGATGAAGGATTCCAAGACCAACGAGGATTTCTTCGCGACCATGAACCAGTAAGCGCGGTGGCGGCTGCGCGGATGTGCAGCCACCCTGCCATATATTTTGCGGTGAGAGCCGGGCCATGTATATGGTCCGGCTTTCTTCATTTTCACATACAGGGACGTTAGGCCGTCATGCTCGACCTTATCGCCACCGCCGCTTCGGCCGCCCAGGGGCTCGGTTCCCCGGCGGATATCTGGCAGCATATCGTCAACGACTTCAGCAATATCGGGACGCCCAGCGCCCTGGCCGCCTTTGGCCAGGTGCTGATGATCGATATCCTGCTGGCGGGCGACAATGCGATCGTCGTCGGCGCGCTGGCCGCCGGCCTGCCGCCCAAGCAGCGCCAGCAGGTCATCCTGATCGGCATCATCGCTGCGCTGGTGCTGCGCATCGGCTTTGCGCTGGTGGTCAGCCAATTGATGCAGATTGTCGGCCTGATCCTGGCCGGCGGCCTGCTGCTGCTGTGGGTCAGCTGGAAGATGTGGCGCGAATTGCGGCCCAATGCCGGCGCGCATACGCCTGACGATCCGAGCGACGATGATGTATCGGGCGTGCGCCCGGCCAAGAGCTTTGCCGCCGCCGCCTGGTCGGTGGCGATCGCCGACGTCAGCATGAGCCTGGACAATGTGCTGGCCGTGGCCGGTGCCGCGCGGGAGCATCCCGGCATCCTGATCATCGGCCTGATCCTGTCGGTGGCGATGATGGGCATCGCGGCGAACATCATCGCCAAATATATCGAACGCTTCCGCTGGCTGGCCTATCTGGGCCTGGCGGTGATCGTCTATGTTGCCTGCTCGATGATCTATGACGGCATCATGGATCGGTCGGTGGGCATATTGACGCTCTTCTGATCGATCTGATCGACGCTATCGCAATCGGCCCGCCCACGCTCAGTCGTCGGCGGGCCTTTTCATGCCGGCGGGCCGCCAGGGGTGGCCGATCCAGCGTGCCACGGCATCGCGCAGCCCCCAGCGCAGGTTGATGCGCCGTTCGGTGATTCCGGGCAGGCTCCAAATGTCGAGCCCCACCAGCGGGCGGAAGGGGTTGCGCCGGCCATAGGCCCAGAGTTCGACGCGGGTGGAACGCTGTGCCGCTTCGCCCCGCGCATGGAAGCCGAATGTGTCGGCGATCACCAATGTGTTGGCAGGGACCGGAAACTGGCGCGGCGGGGGGAGGCCAAGACCGGCCAGTTCCGCTTCGTCGATCCGCAGCGATCCGCGCGCCGACAGGCGGCAATCGCCATCACGCGCTGTCAGGCTGCGCTGTTTCTCCCACGCCGCGCGTGCGGGGGTCAAGCGATGCGATCCGGGCACATAGGTGAAGGGACCGCCTTCGGCCGGGACATCCTCCAAGAACAGCCAGGCCTTCATCGCGGGATGGAAGGTATCGGCATGCAGTTGGGTCTGAGGATCGGGCGCGCCGTCCCGTCGATGGGTGAGAATGGTCTGGATATAGATCAGCGGCTCGACGTTGAAGCCGGCGGCATAGCGCGCCAGCGCGCGCCAGCGGGGATGATCGAGAAAGCGGGCTATTGCGGGCATGGCGCGCCGTGCAGCGCCGTCCAGTGCGTAACGGCGGGTGATGGTATGGCCTTGGACCATTTCACGTGGAACAGCCTGATAGGCCGCAATCTGCTCGCGCAGGGCGGCAAACTGCTCCGGCGGCAGGAAGTCGCGAATCTCGATGAAACCGTCGCGATCAAAGGCATGACGATCGGCTGCGGAAAGATCTGCGGCGAGACGCAAGCGACGACGGGCTGTCATCCATTGGGCGAGCCTGACGCGCCCGACATGGAGGCCCAGCGCATTGAGCCGGGACGAACCGATCAGCGGATTATCGATAAAGGATTTGGCACCGGTCGCCAGCTGCACGGTCCACCATGGTAGCAGGATCAGCTCGGCCAATCGGGGCATGTTCTTGTTCTTCCGGGACGGCTGCATCTCCTGTCGGATACTGCAAATGGCGATCAATAGGGAAGGGCGGGCAGACCGCCTGCACAAAAAAAGGGACGGCATGTGCAAATGCCGTCCCTGATGGGATTATGTAGATGAGCCAGCGGCTTAGGGGATCAGGATGGTGCTGCCGGTCGTCTGGCGCCCTTCCAGAGCACGATGGGCGTCCGCAGCGTCGGTGAGAGCGAAGCTCTGGCCGATCTGGGCCGATATGATGCCGCGTGCCATACGGTCGAACAGTCGTTCGGCGGTGTTGGCCAGATCTTCCGCCGTCGCGACATAGTCGAACAGGGTCGGGCGGCTGACATAGAGCGAGCCGTTGCGGCTGAGATCGAGCAGGCTGATCGGCGGGACGGCACCCGATGCATTGCCATAGCTGACCAGCAGGCCGCGGCGGCGGAGGCTGGCGAGCGATGCGGCCCAGCTATCCTTGCCGACGCCATCATAGGCAACGGCGACACCCTTGCCGTCGGTCAGGTCGCGCACCTGCGCCGCCAGATCGTCGAGCGGGCCGAACAGGCTGTGGTCGGCTTCGACCCTGGCCGCCTTTTCGGGCGATCCGCTATGGGCGATCACGACCACGCCCTTGTCGCGCAGCCAGGGCACCAGCACCGATCCCACGCCGCCGGCGGCGGCATGGACCAAGGCGACATCGCCGGGCAGCAGGTCGATCATGTCCTCGGCCAGATAACAGGCGGTCATGCCCTTGAGCATCATTGCGGCGGCATCGCGGGTGCTGATCGCATCGGGGATGCGTACGACCCGATCGGCCGGGACGATGCGGTGGGTGGCATAGGCACCCAGGCCGGCGGCGCAGCCGACCTTGGCGCCCACGGCAATGCCACTGACGCCCGCACCCACCGCAACGACATGGCCCGCACCTTCCGATCCCAGCGTGAGGGGCAGGGGGGCGGGGTAGAGGCCGGTGCGATAATAGGTGTCGATGAAGTTGAGACCGACCGCATCCTGCGTGATCAACACCTCGCCTTCACCGGGCGTGCCCGGATCGAAACTTTCGCGCTCGATCGCCTCGGGCCCACCATGGGCCCGGACGATCATTCGCCATGCATCACCCGACATCAGGCGAGCGCCTGCGCGAAGAAGTCGGCGGTGCGACGGTCGGCCAGCTGGGCGGCTTCCTCGACCCGGCGATCGCCCATCTCGGCAGCGAAACCATGATCCAGCCCTTCATAATCATGCAGGGTGACGTGGCGGTTGTCCTTCAGCCCGTCATGCATCTTGGCCTGAACGTCGGCGGGGACGAAGCCGTCATTTGTCGGGATATGCAGCATGGTCGGCTTGCCGATGGCATGTTGTTCGCCCAGCAGCCCGTCGATGCCCACGCCATAATAGCCGACAAAGGCATCGCCATCGGTGCGGCAGGCGGTCATGAAGGCGACGCGGCCGCCCAGGCAATAGCCGACGACGCCGACCTTGGCCGGGCTTTCCAGCATCGCGCGCGCGGCGCGGATGGTCGCCTCGATATCGCGGACGCCCTGATCCTGGTTGAAGCGGGGGATATAGGCGAGTGCCTGCTGCATCTGTTCGGGGATGTCAGCGTCCAGCTCGATATGCGGATCGATGCGCCAGAACAGGTCGGGCGCGATCGCCAGATAACCGGCGCGGGCCCAGCTATCGCATTTGCGACGGATGCCTTCATTGACGCCGAAAATCTCCTGGATGACGATGATCGCCGCCTTGGCTGGGCTGTCGGGCGTGGCGACATAGGCGTCGAACTGGCCGTCGCCTTCCAGCGTCTTGATCGGAATATAGTCTGCCATGGGATATCCTTCCGCCTTGGGAGTCTGTTAGGTCGAGGCGCATATTGGCGCCTTGGGCGAGGGGTGCAAGCGCGCTGTCACGCCCAAAAAATTTGCCATCGCCGGCCTGTTTGCGGCATGAGATGGAGCGACAGGCGGATGACCGCGACAGGGAAGGGCAGCAGATGAAAGTGACCGTCGACGTGGATTGCACCCCGGCCGAGGCGCGCGCCTTTCTGGGCCTGCCGGACGTCAGCCCCATCCACGACAAATATATCAAGACCATGTTGGACAGCATGGATGGCATTGGCAGCGTCGAGCAGATGGAGACGCTGTTCAAGAGCTTCTCGCCGATGGGCGATGCCGGCGTGCGGCTGTTCAAGCAGATGATGGATATCGGCCTGTCCGGCATGGCGGGCAAGAATGGCGACAAGAAGGATTAAGTGAGCGAGACGATCTTCGCCCTGTCGAGCGGTGCGCCGCCGGCGGGGATTGGCGTGGTGCGCGTCAGCGGCCCGAGGGCGGGCGCGGCGTTGCAGGCACTGGCCGGGCGACTGCCCACCCCCCGCATGGCGAGCCTGGCGCTGCTGAGCGATCCGCGCGACGGTACGCCGCTCGACCGGGCGCTGCTCTTGTGGTTGCCGGGACCGCGTACCGTCACCGGCGAGGATATGGCTGAGCTGCATTGCCATGGTGGCCGTGCAGTGATCGCGGCGGTCGAGGCGGCGCTGGGCGCGATGCCAGAGTTGCGCCGCGCAACTGCGGGCGAATTCACCCGCCGCGCCTTTGCCCATGGCCGCATGGACCTGAACGAGGTGGAGGGACTGGCCGACTTGCTGGCGGCCGAGACGCAGCAGCAGCGGCGCGCGGCGCTGGCGATGATGGAGGGCCATTTCTCGCAGCGGATCGACGGCTGGCGCATGCGGCTGCTCGACCTGTCGGCAATGGCCGAGGCTGCGCTCGACTTCTCCGACGAGGATGATGTGCCCGACGCCGATATCGAGGCGCGGATCGGGCAGGGGGTGATGGCACTTGCGGACGATGTCGGTGCGTTGCTGTCGGCGCCTTCGGCCGAGCGGCTGCGCGACGGCATCCGGGTGGTGCTGGCCGGGCCGCCCAATGCCGGCAAGTCGACCTTGCTCAACCGGTTGGTGGGACGCGAGGCGGCGATCGTGTCCGATATTGCCGGCACCACCCGCGACCGGATCGAGGTGCCCGCCGCGATTGGCGGCACCGCCTTCCTGTTCACCGACACGGCCGGGCTGCGCGAGGAGACTGGCGACGCGATCGAGGCGATCGGCATCGACCGCGCACGGGCGGCGCTGGAGGCGGCGGATATCATCCTGTGGCTGGGCGAACCGGCCGAGGCACCGCGCGAGGATGCGCTGCTGATCGCGGCGCAGAGCGATGTCGCGCTGTTCGGTCCCGAGCGGCCTGGCCTTCGCTTATCGGCGCGGACGGGCGAGGGGATGGATGCGCTGGTGGCAATGCTGCTCGATCGGGCGGCGACGCTGCTGCCGGGCGAGGGCGACTATGCCCTGCATGCGCGACAGCGGGACGGCGTGCGGGCTTTGCATGACCATCTGATCGCGGCAGGCGCGGCCCGTGATCTGCTGGTATTGGCGGAGGAATTGCGCCTGGGGCGGCGGACGATCGATGCGCTGACCGGACAGGCGGGGACCGAGGATATGCTCGATCGCCTCTTCTCGGGATTCTGTATCGGGAAGTAAGCGAAATTTCCGCGTGTGATGGCTGATAGTGCGATGTTCCACGTGGAACGCTTTTGACCGCGGGCCCCTGAATCTGATATGGGGCCGCCATGCGAACAAGCTATGATGTGATCGTGGTCGGTGGCGGCCATGCCGGCTGCGAGGCGGCCGCTGCGGCAGCGCGCAAGGGCGCAGCGGTGGCGCTGCTGACCTTCGAGCGGGCGACCGTGGGTGCCATGTCCTGCAACCCGGCGATCGGCGGTCTGGGCAAGGGCCATCTGGTCCGCGAGGTCGACGCGCTCGACGGCTTGATCGGCCGCGCGGCTGACGCCGGAGCGATCCATTATCGCATGCTCAACAGCAGCAAGGGCGCCGCCGTGCAGGGGCCGCGCGTGCAGGCCGACCGCAAGCGCTACAAGGCGGCGATCCACCAGATGCTTGACGCCCAGACGGGGCTGGAGATTGTTGAGGGCGAGGCGGTGGGCCTGATCGTCCGCGAGGGCGCGGTGGCCGGTCTGGCGCTGGCCGATGGCCGGACGCTGGCGGCGCCCTCGGTCGTGCTGGCCACCGGCACCTTCCTGGGCGGCAAGTTGTTCCGGGGCGAGGATATCGATGTCGGCGGTCGTACCGGCGAGCGGGCAGCAACCGCGCTGGGCGTGCAGTTGCGCGAGATCGGCCTGCCGATCGGCCGGCTGAAGACCGGGACGCCGCCGCGCATTGACGGCCGCACCATCGACTGGGCGGTGCTGGAGGAGCAGGCGTCGGACGGCGCGGGCTGGACCATGTCGCCGCTGTCGGATCATCGGCCGCTGCCGCAACTGGCCTGTGCCATCACCCGCACCAATGAACGGACCCATGCGATCATCCGTGAAGGGCTGGGGCGATCGCCTTTGTTCAGCGGCGCGATCGAGGGGCGGGGACCGCGCTATTGCCCGTCGATCGAGGATAAGGTGATCCGCTTCGGCGATCGCGACGGCCATCAGATCTTCCTGGAGCCCGAAGGGCTGGACGATGCGCTGGTCTATCCCAATGGCATCAGCACCTCGCTGCCGGCTGATGTGCAGTTGGCCATGGTGCGCTCTATGCGCGGGCTGGAGCAGGCGGGGATCGTCGTGCCCGGCTATGCGGTCGAATATGACCATATCGATCCGCGCGCGCTGGATGCCAGCCTGGAAGTGCGGGCATTGCCCGGCCTCTTCTGCGCGGGGCAGATCAATGGCACGACCGGCTATGAGGAGGCGGCCGCGCAAGGGCTGCTCGCAGGCACCAATGCTGCGGCGCGGGCACGTGATGAAGCGCCGATGATTCTCGACCGGGCCAGTTCTTATATCGGCGTGATGATCGATGATCTGGTGCTGCAGGGCGTGACCGAACCCTATCGGATGCTGACCGCACGGGCCGAATATCGGCTGCGGCTGCGCGCCGACAATGCCGAGACGCGGCTGGGCGACATCGGCCTGGCCCATGGCATCATCGGTTCGGATCGGGCGGCGCGCTTCGCCGCACGGGCCAGTGCGCGCGCCGCGATCGAAGCGGAACTGGCGCGCCCCTTTACCGCGACCGAGATGGCGCGGGCAGGGGCAGCGGTGCGGCAGGATGGCGCGCGGCGCAGCCTGTTCGAATGGGCACGCTTCCCCGAAGTGCAGGCCGATTTGCTGGTGACGCTGGCGCCGAGCCTGGCAGAGGCGCCCGCCGACCTGCGCGCCGAGATTTTGGAGGATGCCCATTATGCGCCCTATCTCGAACGACAGGATGCGGAGATTGCCGCCCTGCGTCGGGACGAGCGTGTGGCCATTCCGGCGGACTTCGACTTTGCCAGCGTCGGCGGTCTGTCGACCGAGATGATCGAGCGACTGGACGGGGCCCGTCCGGACACGCTGGCCGCTGCGGGCCGTATCCGCGGCATCACCCCGGCGGCGCTCGCTGCCATCCTTGTCCATGTGCGGCGGAAGGCAGCATGACCGAAGACGAAGCGCGGGCCTGGCTCGACGCGCATTTTGATGTTCCACGTGAAACATGGGATCGGCTGGAGCGCTATGTGTCGCTTTTGCTGTCCGCGATGGACGAGCAGAATCTGATCGCCGAATCGACGCGGCCCCATGTCTGGGCGCGGCACATCGTCGACTCGGCCCAGCTGCTGTTGCACGCGAAGGATGCGGGGGAGGGGCCTTGGATGGACCTGGGTTCCGGCGCAGGCCTGCCCGGCATCGTCGTCGCCAGCATGTCCGACCGGCCGCTGATCATGGTCGAATCGCGCCGCAAGCGGATCGACTTCCTCAATGATGTGATCGCGGAGCTGGGACTGAGCAACGCCTCCGTCTTTGGCGGGCGGGTCGAGGTCGCGCCGCCGACCACGTCGGCCGTTATCAGCGCCCGCGCCTATGCGCCGCTGCCCAAATTGCTCCAGTCGGCGCAGCATCTGTCCGATGAAAAGACGATTTGGGTGCTGCCCAAGGGACGAAATGCGCAGAATGAACTGGAGGCCGCGCGTCCGGCATGGCAAGGTGCGTTTCATGTGGAACGCAGCGTGACCGACGCCGACAGCGCCATCATCGTCGCGCGATCCGTCAAACCTGTCAAAAAGAAGGGTCGAGGATGATTTGTATCGCCATCGCCAATCAGAAGGGCGGAGTCGGCAAGACCACCACGGCTATCAATCTGGCGACCGGCCTGGCCGCAACGGGGCTGCGCGTGCTGCTGGTCGATCTCGATCCGCAGGGCAATGCCTCGACCGGGCTGGGCGTCAACCATGCCGATCGCGAACGGTCGAGCTATGACCTGCTGGTCGGCAATTGCGAACTGGACGAGGCGGTCGTCACCACCCGCGTGCCCAAGCTGGACCTGATCCCGGCGACCCAGGATCTGTCCGGGGCGGAGATCGAGTTGATCGATTATGAGCAGCGCACCCACCGGCTGGAGCGGGTGCTGGCCGAGGCGCCGGCCGGGCGCTGGGACATCTGCCTGATCGACTGCCCGCCCTCGCTCGGCCTGCTGACGGTCAATGCGATGGTGGCGGCGCAATCGCTGCTGGTGCCGCTGCAGTGCGAATTCTTCGCGCTGGAGGGCCTGTCCCAGCTATTGCAGACGGTCGAGCGCATCCGCAGCCGGTTCAACACCGGCCTGTCGATCCTGGGCGTGGCGCTGACCATGTATGACCGTCGCAACCGGCTGACCGATCAGGTCGCTGACGATGTGCGCGCCGTGCTGGGCGACCTCGTCTTCACCACCGTCATTCCGCGCAATGTGCGCCTGTCCGAGGCGCCGAGCCATGGCGTGCCGGCGCTCATCTATGATTTCCGCTGTTCGGGGTCGGAAGCCTATATGCGTCTGGCGCGCGAATTGATCGCGCGTCTTCCCCGGCAGGAGGTAGCGGCTTGAGCGACGAAATTGGGGAAAAGCAGAAGCCGGTAAAGCGGCCGCACGGTCTGGGCCGTGGCCTGTCGGCGCTGCTGGGCGATGTCAGCCGGGAAGAGCCGGTGGCAGCGAGCGCCAACAGCGCCGCGCCGTCGAGCAAGGCGGTGCAGAATATCGAGGTCGCGCTGATCCAGCCGCACCCCGAACAGCCGCGTCGTCATTTCGACCAGGACGCGCTGCAGGAGCTGGCCGACAGCATCGCCAAGCGCGGCGTGATCCAGCCGATCATCGTCCGCCCCCATGGCGGCGGTTTCCAGATCGTCGCGGGGGAGCGGCGCTGGCGCGCTGCGCAGAAGGCGCAGCTCCATCGCATCCCGGCGATCGTGCGCGACTTCGACGAGCAGGAAACGCTGGAAATCGCGCTGGTCGAGAATATCCAGCGCGAGGATCTCAATCCGATCGAAGAGGCCGAGGCCTATCGCAAGCTGATCGGCGAATTCCATCATAGCCAGGAAGCGCTGGGCCGGATCGTCGGCAAGTCGCGCAGCCATATCGCCAATCTGATGCGCCTGCTCGACCTGCCCGATCCGGTGCAGCAGGCGGTGTCGCACGGGCGGATCAGCATGGGTCATGCCCGCGCGCTGATCGGCGTGCCGGGCTGCGAATCGATGGCGCTGATGGTCGAGCAGAAGGGGCTTTCGGTCCGCGAGACCGAGCAGCTGGTGCGCAAGACCAAGAAAGGCGAGGATGCCGAGCCCAAGTCGCGCGGCGCAACTCCCGGTGGCAAGGATGCCGATATCGCCGCGCTGGAACAGCATCTGGCCGATATTCTCGGCCTGAAGGTCGAAATTGCCGACAGCGGTGACGGGCCGGGCACATTGTCGCTGCGCTATTCGACGCTCGACCAGCTCGACATGCTGTGTCAGCGCCTGTCGGGCGAGCGGATCTAAAAAAGGCGCATCGGTTCGGTTCCGGATGAGGGGGACGTGCAAAGCGCTTCCCCCTCACAGAATCAGGCACTAGGCTGGTGCCATGGCCGATATCCAATCCACCCAAGCCGCCGCTCCCGCCATCATCCGCCGCGCCGATTATCGCGTGCCCGACTGGCTGGTCCCCGACATCGCCCTCGACTTCGACCTGGATGCCGCGCGGACGCGGGTCTGGTCCGACATGTCGGTGGCGCGCAATGGCGACCATGATCGGCCTCTGCGGCTCGACGGCGACGAACTGGTGCCGCTGGCGGTGAAAGTCGACGGCCGCACCCTCAACGAAACGGAATGGATGCTGGAGGCCGGCGCGCTGGTCGTCCCGCTCGGCGGCGCGACGCACAAGGTGGCGGTGCTGGTCGAGCTGGCGCCCGAGAGCAACAGCAAGCTGATGGGCCTTTATGCCAGTGGCGGGCTGCTCTGCACCCAGTGCGAGGCGGAGGGCTTCCGCCGCATCACCTTCTTCCCCGACCGGCCGGATATCCTGTCGCGCTATAGCGTGAAGCTGACCGCCGACAAGGCGCGCTACCCGATCCTGCTCGCCAATGGCGATCCGGTCGAGCAAGGCGATCTGGAGGACGGCCGCCACTGGGCGCTGTGGAATGATCCTTTCCCCAAGCCTTGCTATCTCTTCGCGCTGGTCGCCGGCGACCTTGCCTGCAACGCCGACCGTTTCGTAACGATGAGCGGGCGCGAGGTGGCGCTGGGCATCTGGGTGCGCGAGGCCGATCTGCCGCGCACCGATCATGCGATGCAGGCGCTCAAGAACAGCATGGCTTGGGACGAGCGCGTCTATGGCCGCGAATATGATCTGGACGTGTTCAACATCGTCGCGGTGGCCGATTTCAATTTCGGCGCGATGGAGAACAAAGGCCTCAACATCTTCAATTCGCGCTATATTCTCGCCGATCCCGAGACCGCGACCGACATCGACTATGATGGTGTCGAGGGCGTGGTGGCCCACGAATATTTCCACAATTGGTCGGGCAATCGCGTCACCTGTCGCGACTGGTTCCAGCTGTCGCTGAAGGAAGGCTTCACCGTCTTTCGCGACCAGAATTTCTCGGCCGACATGGGCAGCCATGCGGTCAAGCGGATCGAGGATGTGCGCATCCTGCGCGCGGCCCAGTTCCAGGAGGATTCGGGGCCCCTGGCGCATCCGGTCCGGCCAGAATCCTATATGGAAATCAGCAACTTCTATACGGCGACCATCTATAACAAGGGCGCCGAGCTGATCCGCATGATGGCGCTGATGCTGGGGGCCGAGCGCTTCCGCGCTGGCACCGACCTCTATTTCGACCGGCACGATGGCGAGGCGGCGACCTGCGAGGATTTCGTCCGCGCGATGGAGGAGGGCGGCGAGATCGACCTTGGCCAGTTCCGCCGCTGGTATGAGCAGGCGGGCACGCCCCATGTCCGCGCGCTGCTGAGCCATGATCCGGTCAGCCGCACCGCCGAGCTGTTGCTGGAACAGAGCGTGCCGCCGACGCCGGGCCAGCCCGACAAGCGGCCGATGGCGATCCCGCTGCGCGTCGCGCTCTATGATCCGGCGACCGGCAACCATCATGGTGATGAGCTGCTGATGCTGACGGAGGCGCAGCAGCGTTTCACGTTCGACAATTTCGCCAGCCTGCCGATCCTGTCGATCAACCGCGGCTTTTCCGCGCCGGTGATCGTCGAGACCAACCGCAGCCAGGCGGACCTGGCCTTCCTGTCGGCGCATGATGATGATCCCTTCGCCCGCTATGAGGCGATGCAGCAGCTGATGGTGAATGTGCTGGTCGGCCAGGTGGCGGGCCAGAGCGTCGATGTGAGCGCGGTGGTCGACGCGGTGCGCAACACCATCACCGATCCGCTGCTCGATCCGGCTTTCGTCGCGGAGGCTGTGCGCCTGCCAAGCGAAGCCTATCTGGGCGACCAGATGAAGCAGGTGGACCCGGACGCGATCCATGCCGCCCGCGATGCCCTTCAGACGCGCCTGGGGGCCGACCTGGAGCCGCTGTGGCGCGATATTCATGCCAGAACCAAGGCGAACGGCTTTGCGGTCTCTCCGGCCGCCAAGGGCGCGCGCAAGCTGCGCAATGTCGCGCTGCTCTATCTGGTCGCCTCGGGCGCGGAGGATGGCCCGGCGATCGCCTATGCCCAGTATAGCGACGCCGACAACATGACCGAGCGCCAGTCGGCGCTGGCGACGCTGGCAAGTGGCACCAGCCCGGAACGGGAGGCGGCGCTCGACATCTTCTATAATCGCTACAGCGACGATGCGCTGACCCTGGACAAATGGTTCCAGACCCAGGCCTTCGCCTTCCATCCCGATACGGTGGAACTGGTTGCAGAGCTGGGCCAGCACAAGGCGTTCACGCTCAATAACCCGAACCGGGTGCGGTCGCTCTACGGCGCCTTTGCCGGCAACCAGTGGGCGTTCCACCACAAGTCGGGCAAGGGCTATCGGCTGGTCGCCGACTGCATCATCGCGCTCGACAAGCTCAATCCGCAGACCGCCGCCCGGCTGGTGCCGCCGCTCGGTCGCTGGAAGCGGTTCGATGAAGGCCGCGCCGCACAGATGCGGGCGGAACTGCAGCGCATCCTGAACGAGCCCGGCCTGTCCAAGGATGTGACCGAGCAGGCGAGCAAGAGCCTGGAGGGATAAGGGAAAGGCGGCGGCCGGGGCGTTCAAACCCCGGCCGGGCCATCAGTCCTTTTGCGCGGCGACCCAAGCGGCGACATCAGTAGCCACCTTGTTGGCGGCGCTGTTGAGCGGCGCGCCGACGCTGCTGGCGTCGATCTTGCCGCCGACCGGCGCGCTGGCGGTGAAGCGCTGGCGGGCGATCGCGACGCCGGCCGGGGTCATCAGTGCCGCGTCGAAGGTGACGACCGCATTGTTGCTGGCCTGGTCGATGGTGAAGCTGATCAGCTCGCCGCTCAGGCGCTGGCCGCCGTCACCGGAAAACTGGCCGGGATCGAGCACGATCCGGTCGGTGGTTGCCGACACGGTTTCGGCCAGCAGGCGGCGGAACAGATGGCGGGGCGTTTCGGCCCATTGCACCTTGGTGACATAGGCGACCGAGGTCGGTGTCACCTGCACCGGCACGCGCACCGTGTCGATGACGCGCGCGGCTTCGGGATCGACGATGATCAGGCTGCGGCCACTGCCGGCATTGCTCTGCGCGCCGGTCGGCACCTTGTGCGCGGCGTCGAGCGTCAGCAACTGCTGCGGCGGCTTGCTGCCGATCGAGACGCAGCCGGACAGGGCGATTGCAGCGGCCAGCGCCAGCGATGCGCCACCCAGTTTCTTGTGGACCATCATCCGGCTCCCTTTCATGGCTTATAGTCGGGCAGCTGGGGCGATCCGACGATCGAGCCCGCGCCCTGCTGGTCGAGTTTTTCGGCGACGCCGCGGAAGGCGCGCGACATTTCACGCAGGTCGCGAACCAGGCGGTTCACTTCCGGCATGGTCTGGTTGCTGAAGGCATGCACGCCGGGCTGCGCTTCGGCGATCGTCTTGTCGAGCGTGTCGATGCTGCGGCTGGCGGAAGCGACGCTCTTGCGTAGGTCGGCCATCAGCGGGCGGCCTTCGTCATTGATCAGGCCATTGGTGGTCGCGGCCAGCTCGCCAATCTGCTGTGCGGCAACGCCGGTGCGCTGCACCGCGATGCGCGCTTCGGCGAGGGTCGCGGCGATTTCCGGGCTGCGATCGGCCAGCGATCCGGTCACCCGGTCGAGATTGGCGAGGATGCCGGCGATCGACTGCTGATTCTTGTCATTGAGCAGCTCGGTGAGCTTCTCGGTCAGGGTCGACAGCCGCTCCAGCAGCTGCGGCGCATTGTTGAGCAGTTCGCCCAGCGCACCCGGCTTGGTCGGGATCACCGGCACGCCGTCGGGGCAGGCCGAAGTGATATTCTCGGCCGGGCAGAGGATCGGCGGCGCGCCCTTGACCGCGCCGTCCAGCACGATCTCGCTGACGCCGGTGAAGCCCACGCCAGCGATGGTCGCGGTCGTGCCCTGCAGCACCGGGGTGCCGTCCTTCACCGAAATGCGGACCTTCACGAAGCTGGGATCACGTTTCCACAGTTCGATCTTCTCGACCTGGCCGGAAGGGACGCCGGAATAATTGACGCCCGATCCCTTGGCGAGGCCGTTCACCGACTGCTTGAAGAAGATGTCATATTCCTTGTTGTCGCCCTGCGACAGGCGCGAGAACCAGAAGGCCGCCGCCATGATGGCGGCCAGCAGCAGCAGCGTGACCGCGCCGACCAGCACATGATTGGACCGGGTTTCCATATCCTATTGCCTTCCGTCCGCTTGTTTTTCGGCAGCGGCCTTGCCGCGTTCGCGCGTGACCGCCGCGGTTGCGGCGCGGCCACGCGGACCGTTGAAATATTCCTGGATCCAGGGGTGATCGAGCGCCAGCAATTCGTCGATCGTCCCGACCGCGATCACCTTCTTGTCGGCCAGCACTGCGACACGGTCGCAGATCGAATAGAGGGTGTCGAGATCATGGGTGATGAGGAAGACGGTGAGGCCCAGCGTCTCCTGCAACTTGCGCGTCTGGTCGTCGAACGCGGCTGCGCCGATCGGGTCGAGGCCGGCGGTCGGCTCGTCGAGGAACAGCAGGTCCGGGTCCAGCGCCAGGGCGCGGGCCAGACCGGCGCGCTTCTTCATGCCGCCCGACAGTTCGGCCGGATATTTGGGGCCGGCTTCGGCCGGCAGGCCGGTCATGCGGATCTTGTAGGCGGCGATCTCGTCGCGCAGCACCGGGCCGATATTGGGATAATATTCGCGGATCGGCACTTCGACATTCTCGGCCACGGTGAGGGTCGAGAAGAGCGCGCCGCCCTGGAACAGCACGCCCCAGCGCTTGCGGATCGCCAGTGCCTCGTCGTCGTCCAGGCGGCCGACCATATCCTCGCCAAAGACATGGACTTCGCCCTCATCGGGCACCTGAAGCCCGATGATCGATCGCATCAGCACCGACTTGCCGGTGCCCGATCCGCCGACCACGCCCAATATCTCGCCCTTGCGCACGTCGAGGTCGAGATTTTCGTGGACGGTCTGGTCGCCGAAGCTGTTTTTCAGGCCGCGCACCGAAATGGCGATATCGTCGGACGCGACCGCGCGTTCGATCCGCTCTTCCTTGGCCTGGCGTTCATCGGTGGTCATCAGTTCCAGCCCACCCAGGTGAAGAAGACGGCGAAGAAGGCGTCGAGCACGATCACCAGGAAGATCGCCTGGACCACGGCCGCCGTGGTGCGCAGGCCGACTTCCTCGGCATTGGCCTTGACCTGCATGCCTTGGAAACAGCCGCTTATGCCGATGATCAGGCCGAAGACGGGCGCCTTGATCAGGCCCACCCACAGATCGTGGATCGGCACCACTTCGCGCAGGCGCTGGACGAAGGTGATCGGCGGGATGTCGAGCGAGACGGCGCACAGGAAGCCGCCGCCGATGATCGCGATGATCGAGGAATAGAAGCCGAGCAGCGGCATCATCACGACCACCGCCAGGGTGCGGGGCAGCACCAGCGCCTCCATCGGCGACACGCCGATGGTGCGCATCGCGTCGACCTCCTCGGTCAGCTTCATCGTGCCGAGCTGGGCCGCAAAGGCCGAGCCGGACCGGCCGGCCACCATGATCGCGGTCATCAGCACGCCCAATTCGCGGAAGGTGAGGCGGCCGACCAGGTTGATGGTGAGCATCTCCATGCCGAACTGGCGCAACTGGACCGCGCCCTGCTGGGCGATGACGATGCCGATCAGGAAGCTCATCAGGCCGATGATGCCCAGCGCCGATACGCCGACAACCTCGAACCGCTGGACCACGGCGTTGATGCGGAAGCGGCTGGGGTGACGGATCAGGCCCCAGACCGTAACCAGCACGCCGCCGAAGAAGCCGAGCAGGCCGACCAGCGTGTTGACGGAATTGATCACCGCCTCGCCGATCTGGCCCAATACCCGGTTGAAGGGGGAGACATAGGTCGGGCGGATATCGACCGGCTCGTCGATCTTGCCGACCGCGCCGATCAGTCGCTTGCAGTCCGTGCTGCCGCCGGACACTTCCGTCTCCAGCCGCTTGGCGGTGCGATGGATGGTCCAGGCGCCGATCGTGTCCATATGGTCGATATCGGCGACGTCGATGCAGGCGATGGGGCCGGAAATGGCATCCAGCCGGTTCGGCATGTCGTGCAGACAGGCGATCGACCAGGTGCCGGACAGGCGTATGACCTTGCCGCCGTCGTCGCGGCTTTCCTCAACGAGATCAGCGGCTTTGTTCATGTGGAGGGATTAGTGGTCCATTATCGGTTGCGCGGCAAGCCGAAACGGCCCATCCGCCAGACAGAACGACGGGCAGGGATAAAAGTTTCGGACACGGCATGACATACAGGTTGGCGATTTACGACATGGACCGCACGGTGACCTTTTCGGGCACCTATACCGGCTTTCTCATCCATGTGGCCGCCCATATGGCGCCCTGGCGATTGATCTTCCTGCCGCTCATTCCCTTCGTCATGATGGCCTATGTGGTGAAGCTGATCAGCCGCCAGACGCTCAAGGAAACCAACCAGTGGCTGATGATCGGCGGCCGCGCCGACCGGGCGAAGTTGCAGCCGCATATCGAAAGCTATGCCGACAAGGTGATGGCGAAGAATGTCCGCGCCGGCGCGCTGGAGCAGATCGCCAAGGATCGCGCGGCCGGTTATCGGCTGGTGCTCGCCACCGCCTCCTACCGCCTCTATGTCGAGGCGATCGCGCGGCGGCTGGGCTTCGATACGGTGATCGCGACCGACCATGTCGGGCAGGATCTGCCCTATGTCCGCGCCAAGATTTCCGGCGAGAATTGCTACGACACCGGCAAGCTGCGGATGATCAAGGCGTGGATGGCGGCCGAGGCGATCGACCGCAGCCAGGCGCATATCCGCGCCTATTCCGACCATGTGTCGGACGCGCCGATGCTGGAATTCGCCGACGAGGCCTTCGCGTCCAACCCGCACCCGCCGCTCGCCAAGATGGCGGCCGAGCGCGGCTGGACGCGGGTGGACTGGAGCTAGGATTCACCGCATCGCTGTGCGGGCGAGCGCGTCGCAATCGGCGTCGCCCACGGTCGGCTGCTTCTCGCCGCCGATCGCATCGCCGATCATCCGGATTATGCCCTTGGCCGATCGGGCGTCCCTGGGCAGCTGAATATCGGGCGTCTTGATCGTGCCGCCGACCGGCACGCTGCCCTTCAGCCGCAACAGGCTGTCCTGCTTGGGCACGCCGCTCAGTGCGAGGGCCAACCGTTCGTCCGACAGGCGTATCGTGCCCGTGGCATGGGTCTGGGCGCGGGACGTGTCGATCAGCACCGGACCCGGCCGGGCGATACCGTCGCGCACATCCAGCCGGGTGATGATGCAGCGCAGGACGGCCTCCTTCCGCTTCGACAGGGTCAGCCCGCGGCCGACATCCTGCCCCATCAGCGCGGCGGTGCGGTCCGGGATACGGCCGTCGCGCGCGACCAGCGCGATCGTGCCGGTCGACGTGCCCAGTGCCTGACGGATGGTTCTGCCCCGTCCCTTGACCGCGACCCGGCCGACCAGCGCGCCGTCGATCCGGGCGTCGGGGAAGAAATCGAGCAGCCGTGCGCCGCGCATCGCCATGGCGATATCCAGAAGAGGCCCCCCATCGCGCTGGTCGACGCCGATCCGGCCGGACAGCGTGCCGCGTGTGAGGCCCAGCGTCAGTGGTTCGACCGACAGCCGGCTGCGTTCCAGGCTGATCGTGCCAGTGAGCGACCGGAATGGGCTGGGGCCGGGCCACAGCAATTGCCGGACCTGGAGGTCCAGCTTGCCGTCGGTGCGATCGACGGTGGCAAGGTCGATCGCCGTATCGGGGATCAGGCGCGGTCCGAGCTGCGCGCGCTTGGCCGCCGCCTTCGCCTTGCCGGCATTGCTCGCCAGATCGTCGAAATCGAAGCGGTCGGCGCTGAGCGCGCCGTCGATCCGGGTGCGGCCATCGCGCTTGCGGATGGTGGCATGGCCGGCAATGTCGGACCGGCCGATCGTGCCTCTCAGCCCCTCGACGATCCAGTCCGGCCGGTCGCGCGTGACCCGCGCGGTCAGCCTGACCGGCTGAGTGCCGGGCAGGCCGGCCTCGATGATCGCGTCGAGCAGGGCAAGGTCGGTGCCATGGGCGGTCGCCTCGCCGCGCAGATGACCGATGTCGAGCGGGCCATCCATCGTGCCTTTCAGGGTGAAGCCGACCGCATCGCCGCTGATCGCCGCGTCGAACGGCCAGCGCTGGCCCGGCCGGCTGTCGAGGATCGGGCCGCCGGTCGCGGTGACGGTCACGCGATGGCCGCGCACATCGCCGCTGCCCGACAGGCGCAGGCCGCGCGGATCGACGGTCAGCGCGGCATCGACCGATCGCCCACGCTTGTCATCGCGATAGGCGATGCGGCTGTCGGTAACGATCAGGCTGCGCAGCGCCGGACGGCCGCCGCGCCGGTCACTGCCCTTGCTGCGCTCACCGCTCCAATTTTCGCGGCCCTGCGCGTCGCGATAGAAATGGAGCCGAGCGCGCCGCGCTTCCAGCCGCTCCAGCACTGGCCCGCCGGTCAGCAGGCCCCAGACGGAAAAGCCGGCGCGGATCTCGCCGATCCGGGCCAGGTCGGGCAAAGTGGGCCTGACCCATCCGGGTTGCGGCACGCGCAGGTCGCGCAGGGTGACGACGGGGTGGAAGGACAGGCTGTCCGCCCGCGCCATCGCGCCGATCGTCACCGGCTTGCCGATGCGGTCGGACAGGCGGCGCTCGATCGGGCCTTTCATCCAGCCCCAGGGAAAGGCGGCGAGGACCAGCAGCAGGATCGCACAAAGCAGGATCAGGCCGACCAGCCCACGCGCCACCCATCGTTTTGCCCCGCTGGCCATCCCTGTCGCTCTCCCGTCCGGCCCGGTCGGCCGTGTCGGCGCTCAACGCGTGGCGTTGCGGCTTGGTTCAGAGCACGCGATTGGGCAGCGGTTCTTCCGCCACGAAGGCGCGGATATTGGCGAGCAGCATCTGCGCCATCTGCGCTACGGCTGCGTCGGTTGCGCCGCCGGTGTGGGGGGTGAGGATGCAGTTTGGCACATCGGCCCAGCGCGCCGGATCGGTCGGTTCCTGCGCATAGACGTCGAGCGCCGCGCCGCCCAGCCGGCCGGCGCGCAGGGCGTCGATCAGCGCATCCTCGTCCACCAGCTGCCCGCGGGCGACATTGACCAGCAGGCCGTCGGGGCCGAGCGCATCGAGAATCGCGGCGGAGATCATGCCGCGATTCTCGTCCGTCGCCCGCGCCGCGACGACCAATATGTCGCTCTCGGCCGCCAGCGCCGCCAGCGCCGCCAGGCTGTCGCTGCGCGGCCAGGCGAGGCCGGGCTTGTCGCGCGGCCCCCACCAGCGGGTCGCCATGCGCAGCGCATCGGCGCGGGTGGCGACGCCGATGCCGATGCTGCCCATGCCGACGATGCCCAGCCGGGCGCCGGCGATCGATCGGGTGATGGTCTTGCCGCCGGGCAGCCATTCGCCCGCGCGCAACGCCCGGTCGCCGCTGACGATCTGGCGCCGATGGGCGAGGATCAGGCCGATCGCATGGTCGGCGACATCCTCCGCATTGGCGTCGCCCGCATGGCTGACGGCGATGTCGTTCGCCCGCGCCCAGTCGAGATCCACCCCATCATAGCCGACGGTGAAACAGGCGATCAGCCGCAGCCGGTCCATCGCCGCCAGCATGGCGGGATCGAGCCGGAACTCACCGGCGGTGACGAGTATCTCCGCCTCGGCAAGGCGGGCGCGCCCGGCCTCCTCCCATAGCCCCATGACGTCATATTGCATCGCCAGGATCGGCAGCAGCGGTGCCAGATGGGGCTGGGCGATCAGGATGACCGGGCGCAGATGGGCCATTATCCTATCGCCTTCAGCGCCTGCGCGAAGTCGGCGATCAGATCGTCGGCATCCTCGCAGCCGATCGAGATGCGCACCATATTGTCGCCGATCGCCAGCGCCTTCTTGCGCTCGGCCGGCACCGACAAATGGGTCATCGCGGCGGGATGGCTGGCCAGCGTCTCGGTGCCGCCCAGACTCACCGCCAGCTTGGCGATCTTGAGCGCGTCAATGAAGGCGAAGGCCTCCGCCTCGCCACCTTTCAGATAGAGCGAGAAGGTGGAGCCGGCGCCGGTGCAGTGGCGGCGATAAATGTCGGCCTGCCGCTCGGTCTCGGGGAAGCCGAGATAGACGACCTTCTCCACCTGCGGCTGGTCCTTCAGCCAGGTGCAGACCTTCTCCGCATTCTCGCCGGCGCGGCTCATCCGCAATTCCAGCGTCTCTAGGCTGCGCAACAGCATCCAGGCGCTGTGCGGGTCGAGGATCGTGCCGATCGTGTTGCGCATCAGGCGAATGCTGTTGATCAACGCGTTGGACCCCAGCACACCGCCCGCGACCAGATCGCTATGCCCGCCGGCATATTTGGTCAGGCTGTAGATGACGAGGTCGGCGCCATGGTTGATCGGCCGGTGCCACAACGGCCCCAGGAAGGTATTGTCGATCGCGATCGGCGGGACATGATCCTCGCCGGCGAACAGCGCATCGCGGCGCGCGACCACCGCCTCCAGATCGACCAGCACATTGGTCGGATTGGCCGGGCTTTCCAGATAGAGCATGGCGACGCGGCCCAGCCCCTTGGCCTTCTCGATCACCGCGCCAATTTCTTCCTCGGTCGCGCCGGCGGGGAAATCGAGCCACTGCACCCCGAATCGGCCGAGAATCCGGCCGATCAGCGATTCGGTCGCGGCATAGAGGGGGGCGGAATGGACGATGACGTCGCCCGGCTGCACCAGCGCGAGCAGGGTGGTGGCGATCGCCGACATGCCGCTGGAAAAGAGCAAGGCGTCCTCCGCTTCCTCCCACACCGACAGCCGGTCTTCGGCAATCTCCTGATTGGGGCCGTTGAAGCGCGAATAGACGAGGCCCTCGGCGCCGCCGGGCCGGATGCCGGTCACCCCCTCGAAATGGCGCTTGCCTGCGGCCGCGCTCTCGAAGGCGAAGGTGGAGGTGAGGAAGATCGGCGGTTTCAGCGATCCTTCCGACAGGGTCGGGTCATAGCCATGGCCCATCATCAGGGTCGCGGGCTTCAGCTTGCGGCCGTCAATCTCCAGGATCGGGGCCTTGGGGCGGCGGCGATTATGGGGCGGCTCGACGCCGGTCAGATCGGCTTCGGTGACGGGGGGCGGGGTTTCGCCGGTCATGTCATTCTCCTGCATCTGGCGGCCTCTGCTGTGCCGCTCATGGATGGCGGGAGTGTAACGCAGGAGCGGGGCAGGGGGCCAGCGGAGAGTGATATAATCTTTCTTGGCGGGGTATGATTGTTTCGAACGAGATTGACGGAATCTCGGTCCGCCAAGGCACCGGCGCACGGGGCCGCATGTCCCCGTGCGCCGGCATCGCCCCTTATTGCTTGGCGTATTTCGCTTTCAGCGACAGATCATGGTCATGGTGGGATTCGCCGTTGAGGTCGATCCGGACCATTTCGATCGCGCCGGTGAAGGTGCCGCCGGTCGGGCCATAATCTTCCACCACCGGCTCGCCATTGTCGTGGCCGATGTCCATGAAGTCGTCGAAGGAGAAGATGGCCGGCACGGTTTTTTCGATGTGCCCCGTGCCGATCGCCTTGCCGTTCGCCGTGAAGGTCACCGTGCCGCCCTTGCCGGCGCCGCCGCCATCATAGGCGAAGTCGAGCAGCAGGTCGTGGCTGCCCTTGCCCAGCGGCTCGTCCGCGCGCACGATGAAGGTTTCCAGCCCCACCCAGTTATGGGCATAGGCTAGCACGCCGTCCTTCATGTAGAAGCTCCAGCCGCCAAACTTGCCGCCCTGGGCGATGATTGCGCCATTGGCCGGCTCCGCGCCCAGCTCCACCTTCGCGGTGACGGTGAAATTGGTGTTCTTGACGTTCGGGACCGTATTCTCGTTCATCCGGGTCATTCCCGGCAGGAAGGTCATGGAGGTGCGGCCGTTGAGCAGGTCCGGCCGGCCGGCGACGCGGGCGTCGAAGCGTTCGCGCTGGCGCGGGTCGAGCGGCAGGACATTATATTTGGCCGCCTCGATCAGGAAGCGGTCCTGCAACTTGCGCAGCATGTCGGGATTCTGGTCGGCAATATTATGCGCCTGGGTCCAGTCGTCGGGGCCATAGAGTTCCCATATGTCATCCTCGATCTCGCCCACCGTCTCGCGCTTGTCGGGCCAGGGCAGGCGGTGCATCGTCATGGCAGTCCAGCCGTCATGATAGATGCCGCGATTGCAGCCGATCTCGAAATATTGGGTCGTGTGCCGGTCCTCCGCCTCGGCCTCGTCGAACAGATAGGCCATGCTGACGCCTTCCAGCGGCTTTTGCTGGATGCCGTTGACGAAATCGGGTTCGGGCACCCCGGCCAGTTCCAGGATGGTCGGCGCGACGTCGATCAGATGGTGGAACTGGTGGCGCAGTTCGCCCTTGGCCTTGATCTTCTCGGGCCAGCGCATCGTCATGCCGACGCGGGTGCCGCCCCAGTGGGACGCGACGATCTTGCTCCACTGATAGGGGGCGTTCATCGCATGGGCCCAGCCCGAGGGCATGTGGTTGAAGGAATTGGGCCCGCCAATCTCGTCGAGTCGCGGCAGGATGTCCGCCGTCGTCATGCCGATGCTGTTCTGGTAGGCCAGTTCGTTGAAGGTGCCGTAAGGCCCCGCCTCCGCGGACGCGCCATTGTCGCCCAGGATATAGATGACCAGCGTGTCTTCCAGCACGCCGCGTGCCTCCAGCGTGTCGAGCAGGCGGCCGACATGATGGTCGGTATGGGTGGCGAAGGCGGCATAGGTTTCGGCCAGGCGGCAGGAAACCTTGCGATCATCGTCGGTCAGTTCGTCCCATTCGGGCAGCCATTCGGTCGGCGCGGTCAATTCCGCATCCTTGGGGATGACGCCCAGTTCCTTCTGCTTTGCGAAGGTGATCTCCTGCTGCTTGTTATAGCCATGGTCGAACTTGCCCTTATACTTGTCGACCCATTCCTTGGGCACATGGTGCGGCGCGTGGGTGGCGCCGAAGGAGAGATAGGCGAACCAGGGCTTGTCCGGGGTGAAGGTCTGGAGCGATCCGGTCCAGTTGAGCACCTGATCGACCAGATCCTCGGTCAGGTGATAGCCTTCCTCGATGGTCTTGGGCGGTTCGATCGGCGTCACGCCATCGACCAGTGGCGGGGCATATTGATTGGTGTCGCCGCCCAGGAAGCCATAGAATTTCTCGAACCCGTCGCCGATCGGCCAATGGTCGAACGGACCGGACGGGCTGGTTTCCCAGGTCGGCGTCTGGTGCATCTTGCCAAAGGCGCCGGTGCTGTAGCCATTATATTTGAGGATCTGGGCGACGGTCGCGCAGGTATCCGGGCGCAGGCCGGTATTGCCGGGCATGGCGGTCGCCACTTCGGTGACGCCGCCCATGTTCACCGTATGATGATTGCGCCCGCACAGCAGCGCCTGGCGCGAGGGCGAGCAGAGCGCGGTGGTGTGAAAACGGGTGAAGCGGATGCCCTCCTTCCCGACTCGTTCGGCCGTCGGCATGAGGCAGGGGCCGCCAAAGGCGCTGCTGGCGCCAAAACCCATATCGTCGATCAGCACGATCAGCACGTTGGGGGCGCCGGCCGGCGGGCGCAGAAACTCCTTGGCCGGCGGGCTCTGCGCCTCCTTGGCGTTCATCGGCGTGTCGTGCGGCGGCACGCGCTCCGGGATCGGCAGGACATAGCGATTGAGTTCGGGCGGGCTCTTGCGGGTCGACATGCTGCTATCCTCGTTCGCGATGGACGTGATGGAACGAAGCCTAGTCGGGGCGGCCATATTGGCTATTGGGGTTTCCCCCGATGCCCGGTGCCCGGTGCCTGATGTCCGGTGCGCGATTGGACGCATGCGCCACTTCCCCCCATCCGCCACAGCCCCTACATCTCCCCCAATGCCGCCGGTTCTTCCCTCCATCCTCACCGACTGGTTCGCATCGCGCGGCTGGCGGGTGCGGCGGCATCAGAGTGACATGCTGGCGGCGGCGCAGCGGGGGGAGCATGCGCTGCTGGTCGCGCCGACCGGGGCGGGGAAGACGCTGGCCGGCTTCCTGCCGACGCTCGCCGATCTGATCGCCAATCCCGCCGACGGGCTGCACACCCTTTATGTCTCGCCCTTGAAGGCGCTGGCGGTCGATGTGCGGCGCAACCTGCTGACGCCGATCGAGGAGATGGGGCTACCCATCCGGGTGGAAACGCGCACCGGCGACACCCCGTCCGACCGCAAGGCGCGGCAGCGGGTGCGGCCGCCGCACATCCTGCTGACCACGCCCGAATCCCTGTCGCTGCTGCTGAGCTATCCCGACGCGGCGCTGCTGTTCGAGCATCTGCGCACCGTCATCGTCGATGAGGTCCATGCCTTTGCCACGCAGAAGCGCGGCGACCTGCTCAACCTGTCGATGGCGCGGTTGCAGGCGATCAACCCGGACCTGCGCCGGGTGGCGCTGTCGGCGACCGTGGCCGATGTCGATGCCTATCGCGCCTGGCTGGCGCCCGATGGCGATATCGATGCGGTGACGCCGGTGCTGGGGGAGGCGGGGGCGGAGCCCGACGTCACCATCCTGATCCCGGAGGGGCGGGTGCCCTGGTCGGGCCATTCAGGCAAATATGCCGCGCGCCAGGTGATGGCGGAGATCGCGGCGCGGCAGACCACGCTCGTCTTCTGCAACACGCGCGGCCTGGCTGAGCTGATCTTCCAGGAGCTGTGGTCGGTCAATGACGCGAACCTGCCGATCGCCATCCATCATGGCAGCCTGTCGATCGAGGCGCGGCGCAAGGTCGAGACGGCGATGGCGGCGGGCAAGCTGCGCGCGCTGGTGGCGACCGCCAGCCTCGACCTCGGCGTCGATTGGGGCAATGTCGATTGCGTGATCCAGATGGGCGCGCCCAAGGGCAGCTCGCGCCTGCTCCAGCGCATCGGCCGCGCCAATCACCGGCTCGACATGGCGTCGGAGGCGATATTGATCCCCGGCAACCGCTTCGAATATCTGGAGGCGCGGGCGGCACTGGACGCGGTCGAGGCGGGCGAGCGGGACGCCGATGATTTCCGCCCCGGCGCGCTCGACGTGCTGGCCCAGCATGTGATGGCGATCGCCTGTGCCGGGCCGTTCCGCGAGGAGGAATTGCTGGCCGAAATCCGATCCGCCACCCCCTATAGCGCGCTGACCGACGAGGGCTTTGCCCATGTGCTGCATTTCATCGAAGGCGGCGGCTATGCGCTGCGCGCCTATGACCGGTTCAAGCGGCTGGTGCGCGAGCCCGACGGCACATGGCGGGTGTCGCACCCCAAGTTCATCCAGCAGCACCGGATGAATGCCGGCATCATCGTCGATCAGCCCGCGCTCGCGGTGCGCTTCGCCAATGGGCGCAAGCTCGGCACGGTGGAGGAGGGGTTCGCCGCCACCCTGCGGCCGGGGGACAGCTTCTTCTTCTCCGGCATGGCCCTGGAGGTGGTGCGGATGGACACCAGCGACCTGATCGTCCGCGCGACAGCCAAGAGTGCGCGCATCCCCAGCTGGGGCGGCACCCGCATGGCGATGTCGACCCGGCTGGCCGACCGGGTACGCCATTTCCTGGCCGAACCCGACGCCTGGCACCGTTTCCCCGACGATGTGCGCGAATGGCTGGAGGTGCAGCGCACCCGCTCTGCCCTGCCGCAGCCGGGGCAATTGCTGGTCGAGGGCTTCCCGCACGAGGGGCGCCATTATATGGTCTGCTACAGTTTCGAGGGCTGGAATGCGCACCAGTCGCTCGGCATGTTGCTGACCCGGCGGATGGAGAGCCAAGGGCTGATGCCGCTGGGCTTCGTGTCGAACGATTATGCGCTGGCCGTCTATGGCCTCAAGCCCGTGACCGATCCGCAGAGCCTGTTTTCCGCCGACATCCTCGACCATGAATTTGTCGAATGGGTCGAGCAGTCGAGCCTGTTGAAGCGCGCGTTCCGCGATGTCGCCGTGATTTCCGGCCTGATTGAGCGCCAGCATCCCGGCAAGCGCAAGACTGGGCGGCAGGTCACCTTCTCCACCGACCTCATCTATGACGTGCTGCGCAAATATCAGCCCGATCATCTGCTGCTCAAGGCCGCCTGGGCGGACGCCCGCGCACGGATGACCGATGTCGGGCGGCTGGGCGACCTGATCGACCGGGCGGCGTCGACCATGCTGCATGTGCCGCTCGACCGGGTCAGCCCGCTCGCCGTGCCGCTGCTGATCCTGATCGGCCGCGAACAGGTGGCGCAGCGCGATGCCGAGGATGCGCTGCTGATCGAGGCGGAGGCGCTGGTGGCGGAGGCCATGCGCGCGGATTGAGGGGGGCGACCGTCCCAACACCGTTCGCCCTGAGCGAAGTCGAAGGGCTCGCCCGACCGGAGGGAGGGCACTTCGCTCCGCTCAGTGATGGGCTTCGACTTCGCTCAGCCCGAACGGAATGTAAGATGGCTTACCCCGGCAACCCGTTCAGCTTGGCAAAGGGATCGTCGCCGGCATCCTCCTGCCAGCGATATTCGGTCCGGTTGGCGACCCAGCGGGCCATCTCCTTGCCATAGAGCTTGGCGATCAGGCCCAGCGCCATGTCGGTCCCCGCCGAAATGCCGGAGGAGGAGATATATTTGCCATCCTCCACCCAGCGCGCATGGGGAATCCAGGCGACCTTGGCCCCCTGCGCCGTCGCCCAGGCCCAGGCCATCTTGTTGCTGGTCGCCTTCACTCCGTCGATCAGCCCGGTCTTCGCCAGCAGGCCGGAGCCCGTGCAGATCGTGGCGACCTGCGGCGTATCCTGCGCCAGCGTGCGGACGGCGGCGAGGAAATCGGGGTTGTTCACCTCCCGCCGGGTGCCAAGGCCGCCGGGGATCATCACGATGTCGAGTTTGGGGGCATCGGCAAAGCCATGATCGGCGATCGTCTGCGGCCCGGCGCCGCTGCGCACCGGTCCGGCCTTGTCGGCGATCATGACAATCTCGACCCGGTCTTTCAGCATGCCGAACATTTCCAGCGGGCCGAACACGTCGAGCAGTTCGAACCCGTCGAACAGCACCATGCCCAGCTTCTTCTTCGGCCCGCTCGGCGGCACTGGCGGCTGCACGGAAAGTTGCGCGGAGACAGTCGTGCCGGTCGCGGCGAGCGCGATTCCGGCGGTCAGGAGAAAGTTGCGCCGCGCAACATCGGCTTTGGGCTGGTCGCTCATCGTCACATGCTCCCTATTTGCCGGGTTAGACGAGCGATGGCGGCGATCCCGCCTATTCGCCGCCGTCCTTGATGCCGCCGCAGCCCTTCAGCACGCCTTCGCCGAAGGAAAGCTGCACCCGGTCGGACCAGATGGCGTCGCTCATCCCGTTGCTGCACGGCCCTTCGGTGACGGTCATCGCAAAGCCGTCGCCCATGAAGCGGATGGCACGGGGATCGTCGGTGCGGGCGACGGGATAGCGCAGCGGGCGATGATCGGGCCGCTGCAAGGTCGCGACCGATCCGGTAACGGTCACCGCCCAGAAAGGCTCGGTGCCGATCGCGCGATATTCCTCAGGGGGAGGCGGGGGAGGCGGTGTTTCACGGGAAACAGCGGCGGGTGCCGGTTGCGCAGCCGGGGCAGGGGCCGGTTCGGGCACGGCACTCTCATTGGCAACGATCGTCTGGTTGAGCGCCGGGGCGGCGTTGGCGATCGCATTGTCGGCGCGATTGTCGACCCTGTTCGGCGGCACCGGATCACCCGAGCAGGCGGTGAGGGCCAATAGCCCTGTCACCATCGCCGTCATTTTCACGCGCCGGCCCGCCGGAAACAATGGGCGGCATGATCGTCGACCATGCCGATCGCCTGCATCCAGGCATAAACGATGGTCGGCCCGACGAATTTGAAGCCGCGTTTCTTGAGATCCTTGGAGATCGCCTCCGACAGCGGCGTCTGGGTCGGGAAGGTCTGGCCGTCGCCGATGATCGGCCCGCCGGGCGCGAAGGACCAGACATAGGCAGCGAAATCCTCGCCGGCGTCGCGCATTGAGCAATATATCTGCGCGCCCCTGATCGTCGCCTCGATCTTGGCGCGGGCGCGGACGATGCCGGGATCGGCCATCAGCCGTTCGACATCGTCGGGACCGAAGGCGGCGACCTTGTCCGGATCGAAGCTGGCAAAGGCGGCGCGAAACCCCTCGCGCTTGCGCAAGATGGTGATCCAGCTGAGCCCGGCCTGGAACCCCTCCAGCATCAGCATTTCCCACAGCATGCGCGAATCATGCTGGGGCACGCCCCATTCCGCATCGTGATAATCCCGGTAGAGCGAGTCCGGCCCTACCCAGCTGCAGCGTGGCAATACGACGTTATTCATTTCTCACCCAACGTCATGCCAGCGAAGGCTGGCATCCCTTTTTTCCTTCGTCCCAAAAAGAAAAGAGATCCCAGCCTGCGCTGGGATGACGAGGGAGAAAGAAAGATCAAACGTCCAAATTGGCGACGTTCAGCGCATTGTCCTGGATGAATTCGCGGCGCGGTTCGACCACGTCGCCCATCAGCTTGGTGAAGATTTCGTCGGCGACGTCGGCCTGTTCCACCTCGACGCGCAGCATCGAGCGATTGTCCGGGTCCAGCGTGGTTTCCCACAGCTGTTCCGCGTTCATTTCGCCCAGACCCTTGTAGCGCTGGATCGACAGGCCCTTGCGGCCGGCAGTCAGGATCGCTTCCAGCAATTCGCTCGGCCGCGAGATGTTGACGCCCTTGCCCGTGACGGCGGGCAGTTCGTCCTCGCCCAGTTCATCCTGCGCGGCGACGGCCTTGGCCGAAACCAGGCGGCTGCCCTTGGCATAGCTTTCCGCCTCTTCGCTGGCGGTGCCGTGCAGCTTGCGCGCCTCGGCCGAACCCAGGAAGCCATGTTCGATGACATGATGGTCGGTCACGCCGCGCCACAGCCGTTCGAAATGGAAGCCGCCGCCTTCGGCGATACGGCCGGTCCACTTGCCCTCGGGATCATGCGACGCGATCCACGCGACGGCGGTTGCCAGCCGTTCGGCCAGTTGTGCTTCGGACAGTTCGGGATCGAGCGCGCCGGTCAGGCCCAGCGCCTCGATGATCGCCGGGTCGTAGCGACGCGGCACATAGCGCATCACCGCGCGCATGCGGCGGGCATGGTCGATCAGGCTGCGTAAATCGTCGCCGGTGCGGGCGCCGCCGGTGGTTTCCAGCGCCATCGTGTCGACGCCATTGTCGACCAGATATTGCTCCAGCGCGGCTTCGTCCTTCAGATAGACTTCGGACCGGCCGCGGCTCGCCTTGTAGAGCGGCGGCTGGGCGATGAAGAGATGGCCCGCCTCGATGATCTGCGGCATCTGGCGATAGAAGAAGGTCAGCAGCAGCGTGCGGATATGCGCGCCGTCGACGTCGGCGTCGGTCATGATGACGATCTTGTGGTAGCGCAGCTTGTCCAGGTTGAAATCGTCGCGAATGCCCGTGCCCATCGCCTGGATCAGCGTGCCGACTTCCTTGGACGAGAGCATCTTGTCGAAGCGTGCGCGCTCGACGTTCAGGATCTTGCCCTTGAGCGGCAGGATCGCCTGATTATGGCGGTTGCGCCCCTGCTTGGCCGAACCACCGGCCGAGTCACCCTCGACCAGGAAGAGTTCGGACTTGGCGGGGTCGCGTTCCTGACAGTCGGCCAGCTTGCCGGGCAGCGAGGCGATGTCCATCGCCCCCTTGCGGCGGGTCAGTTCGCGCGCACGCTTGGCCGCTTCACGGGCAGCGGCGGCGTCGATCACCTTCTGGACGATCATCTTGCCGTGGCCGGGATTCTCTTCCAGCCACTCGGCCATCTTGTCGGCCATCAGGCTTTCGAGCGGCTGGCGCACTTCGGAGCTGACCAGCTTGTCCTTGGTCTGCGAGCTGAATTTGGGATCGGGCAGCTTGACCGAGACGATCGCGGTCAGGCCTTCGCGCATATCTTCGCCGGTGAGGCTCACCTTCTCCTTCTTCAGCAGGCCCGTCTTTTCGGCATAGCTGTTGAGGGTCCGGGTCAGTGCCGCGCGGAAGGCAGCCAAGTGCGTGCCGCCATCGCGCTGCGGGATGTTGTTGGTGAAGCAGAGGACATTCTCGTAATAAGAGTCGTTCCACTCCAGCGCGACGTCGATGGTCACGTCGTCGCGGGTGCCGGCGATCGCGATCGGATCGGGCATCAGCGCATTCTTGTTGCGGTCGAGATATTTGACGAAGGCCGCGATGCCGCCCTCATAATAAAGCTCGACTTCCTTCTTCTCCTCATGGCGCGCATCGACCAGGAACAGGCGCACGCCGCTGTTGAGGAAAGCCAGTTCGCGATAGCGATGCTCCAGCTTGTCGAAATCATATTCGGTCTGGTTCTTGAACGTGCCGCCATCGCCCGGCACCTTCTCGGTCGAGGCGAGGAAGGTCACGCGCGTGCCCTTCTTGCCCTCGGGCGCATCGCCGATGATCTTGAGCGGCGCGGTGGCATCGCCATAGGCGAAGCGCATCCAATGTTCCTTGCCGTCGCGCCAGATGTTGAGGTCCAGCCATTCGGACAGGGCATTCACCACCGATACGCCCACGCCGTGCAGACCGCCCGACACCTTATAGGCATTGTCGTCCGACGTGTTCTCGAACTTGCCGCCCGCGTGCAGCTGGGTCATGATGACCTCGGCCGCCGACACGCCTTCTTCCTTGTGGATGCCGGTCGGGATGCCGCGGCCATTATCCTCGACGCTGACGCTGTTGTCGGGGTTGAGCGTGATGACGATCCGGTCGCAATGGCCGGCCAGCGCCTCGTCGATCGCATTGTCGCTGACCTCGAACACCATATGGTGCAGGCCCGACCCGTCGTCGGTGTCGCCGATATACATGCCGGGCCGCTTGCGCACGGCGTCGAGGCCTTTCAGCACCTTGATGCTGTCGGCGCCATATTCATTGCTGTTGGGGCTGTTCTGCTGTTCGTCGCTCATACCCAGCATATAGGGAATGGCGCCTCGAAACTAAAGCGAAACATGGCGTCTTCCACCCGGCTTTGGGGCGGTTTATCAGGCGCTCATGCGTGTCGTCCCGATCCTTGCCCTGATGCTGCTTTCCGCCTGCTCGCGCAGCAGCGAAGTGGCCGACGAATTGCCCAACAGCTCGCTGGCCGGCGCCCCGCGCGAGGCGATGCCCGAAACCCGGATCGAGGCGACCCTGGCCCGGCCGGTGACGATCGGCGAGGATGGCCCTCGGCTCGACGCCTGCGGCGCGATGGGACAGGCGACCCGTGTCGGCCCGCAGGGATTGAGCGTCCGGTCCGCCCCCTTTGCCGAGGCGAAGGTGCTGGCGCAGCTGGCCGAAGGCGCACGGGTGCATGTCTGCACCCGCAGCATCGACCAGAAATGGCTGGGCGTGGTGATCCCGCCGCCAGTGACCGAAAGCGCGGCGCCGACCGATTGCGGCGTGCGCGAACCGGTCGACCGCAAGCAGGCCTATGCCGGTCCCTGCGTCAGCGGCTGGGTCTCCAGCGCCTATGTCCGGCTGGTCGCGGGCTGATTACAGCCCGCCCAGATAATCCAGCTTGCCCAGCGGCACGCCGGCCTGGCGCAGCAGGGCATAGGCGGTCGTCAGGTGGAAATAGAAATTGGGCAGCGAGAAGGTGAGCACATGGCTGCGCCCGGTGGAGGAAAATTCGCCGCGCGAAGTCTTGAGGATGACGGTCGCCTCCTCGCGCCCGTCGATCCTGTCGCGCGGCACCGATTCCAGGAAGGCGATGGTGCGGGCGATGCGATCCTGCAGGTCGGCGAACGTCTCCTCCGTGTCGGGCAGGGGGAAGGGCTCCAGCTCGCCGATGCGGATGACCGCGCCCTTGGCGCTGTCGGTGGCAAGCTGCACCTGCGCGGTCAACGGGCGCATATCCTCGATCAGGCGGGCGCCGGTCAGCGTGGCGGGATCGATCCCCTGTTCGGCGGCAAAGGCGGCGCCCTTGTCGAGCAGGGTGGAGAGGACGCGCAGGCCACGCAGGAAGGCGGGGACGGTCAGGTCGTAGAGTTCGGTCGCCACGTTGCGAGGATTCCCTTCATTCGATGCCGGTGAAGACCAGCTTCTGCACGCGGCGGCCGGTATTCACTTCGGTCGCATAGATATTACCGGCGCTGTCGGTATCAATGCTGTGCAGCCAGGTGAATTGCCCCGCCTGTCGCCCGATCCGGCCGAAGGCGCCAAGCACGGTGTGGGTCTTGCGCTCCAGCACCCAGATGCGGCCGTTCATCATGTCGGCGACATAGAGATAGGTCTGTTCCGGATCGGGCGAGAAGGCGATGTCGGTGACGGTGTGGGTGCCGCCGGTTTCCGGCGCGATCGCCAGGTCGCGCACGAAGGTCAGGCCGCCATCCTTCTCCCGCTTGAACAGTTGTGCGCGGTTATTGTTGCGGTCGCAGACATAGAGGTGGCCGTCATTCGTTGGCACCACGCAATGGACGATGCTGTTGAAGATGGCGGCCTTGGGATCGGCGACCCGGCTGGGATCGACGGCATGGCTCTGGTCGAACGTGCCCTGCAGCACCGGGCCGCTCGGCGGCTTGCCATAGGCGCCCCAGCGGCCCTTGTAGTTGTTGGTCCGGTCGTCGAAGCCGATCACGCGGCGGTTCACATAGCCGTCGGAAATCAGCACCATGCCGTCGCTGTGATTGACGTCGGACGGGTTGCCGAGCCGGTCGGTCGCATCATTGCCACCGGTCTTGTCGCGCCGGCCGAAGCTGCGGATATATTTGCCTTCGGGCGTATAGTTCATGACGACATGGTCGCCCTTGCCATTGCCGCCGAACCAGACGCTGCCGGCCTTGTCGACGAAGATGCCGTGCAGGCTGGCGGGCCATTGATTGACGCCGTCGACCGTGGGGGCGCTGTCGGCGCCGCCCCAGCCGCCCAGATAGCGGCCATCCTGGGCGAAGCGCACCACCGGCGGGGCGGGCTTGCAGCAGACGGCGGTGGCGGGCGATTCGGCAAGGCCGGTGTCGGTCGCGGTCAGGCTGTGCGGCCGATGCACGACCCAGACCGAATCGTCCGGGCCGACCGCGACGCCGCTGACCTGACCCAGCAGCAAATCCTCTGGCATGGCCGGCCAGGCGGCATCGACCTTGAAGCGCGGCATCTTGGTGCCGGCGGGTGCGATCTGCTCGAAGGCGAGGGGGGCGAGTGCCTGTTCCGGTGGCGCGGCGGAGACGGCCACGGCGAAGGGCAGGGTGAGGGCAGCGGCGAGGAAGGCGCGCATGGCGGGGACTCCTTGATCGTCGGGAATGGCGGAGGCGGGATCATGCCCGACTGCCCGGTCCGGTCAAGAAAGGTGCGACGTATTTTCAATGCAGAAAAGGACCGGCCGACGGGTTTCTGTCGGCCGGTCAGGGGGCAACTTATGTCGCGATCGCCGGGCGCTCGGGCGGCGTGATCGTGAAGAAGGGCAGGGCATGGTGGACGATCCAGCCGATCGTCGCGGCATAGACGATGGTGCCGATGCCGACCGTGCCGCCCAGCATCCAGCCGGTCGCCAGCACCGCGATCTCGATGCCGGTGCGCACCCATTTGACCGGCCAGCCGTTGCGGCGGCACAGGCCCGTCATCAATCCATCGCGCGGCCCCGGCCCAAGCCCGGCGCCGATATAGGCGCCACCGGCAATGCCATTGAGCAGGATCCCCGCGCCCAGCCAGGCGGCGCGCATCGCATAGCCGTCCGGCGTCGGCAGAAAATGGAGGCTGATGTCCACCGCCGTGCCGATCACCACTATGTTGCAGACCGTGCCGATCCCCGGCCGCTGCCGCAATGGCCACCAGAGCAGCAGCACGACCGCGCCGACCAGGTTGACCGTCATGCCGAAGCTGAGGCCGAGCTTGGGCGCCAGCCCCTGATGCAGCACATCCCAGGGATCGAGCCCCAGATTGGCGCGCAGCATCAGCGCCATGGCAAAGCCGTAGAGCACAAGGCCCCAGAAGAGCTGGAAGAGGCGGCGGGTCATCATCATGGGCATCAGGCCTAGTTGAATTGGCCTTTTACAAAAGGACCAATGGCGCGTAAGTGGCCTTCAAATCTCTCTGATTGGATTGATCGCCATGTCCACTTCCTTCCTTCGGCCCCCCTCGCTGCTGCGGTTGCTGGGCGCCTGGCGCGCGCAGGACAGTGCCGAGCCGGCCTATCGCCAATTGGCGCAGGCGCTGCGGATGCTGGTGCTGGACGGGCGGATCGGCCTCAATGTCCGGTTGCCCGGCGAACGGGAACTGGCCGCCGCGCTGGGGCTCAGCCGCACGACCATCGCCGCCGCCTTCGATCGGCTGCGCGACGAGGGCTATCTGGAAAGCCGGCAGGGGTCGGGCAGCGTCACCCGTCTGCCGCCCGGCCGGGTCGAGACCCCGACGCCCGATATCGACGGCGTGACTGGCGACAATCTGCTCAACTGGACCCATGCCGCGCTGCCGGCCGCGCCCGGCGTGGGCCTGGCCTATGCCCATGCGGTCGAGGCGCTGCCCGCCTATCTGGGCGATCTGGGCTATGATCCGCTCGGCCTGCCGGTGCTACGCCGGGCGATCGCCGCCCATTATGAGCGGCGTGGCTGCCCGACCGATCCCGACCAGATCATGATCACCAACGGCGCGCAGCAGGGTTTCTCGCTGCTGCTGCAATGGCTGGCGGGGCCGGGCGACCGGGCGGTGATCGACCATCCCACCTATCATAATGCGATCCAGGCGTTGCAGCGGGCCAATGTCGTGCCGGTGCCGGTTGGCCTGCCGGTCCATGGCTGGGATATCGACGCCATGGACGCGGCCTTCCGCCAGACCGCGCCGCGCTTTGCCTATATCATCGCCGATTTCCACAATCCCACCGGGCGCAGCATGGACCCGGCGACCCGCCGCGCGCTGGTTGCGGTGGCGATGCGCACCCACACGCCGCTGGTGATCGACGAAACGATGGTGGCGATGGGCCTCGACGGATCGCCGCCGCCGCCGGTCGCCTGCCATGATCCCTCGGGCCGCCATGTCATCACTTTGGGGTCGGCCAGCAAGATCTTCTGGGGCGGGCTTCGGGTTGGCTGGATCCGCGCCGATCCGCAGACCGTGGCCGCGCTCGGCCGTATCCGCACGACGATGGACATGGCCAGCCCGGTGGTCGAGCAGCTTGCCGTCGCCCAGCTGATGGATGCGGACGAAGGGCTGGGGCCGCGCGCGGCGATGCTGCGCGACCGGCGCGACCATCTGCTGGCGCAGCTGGAAAAACATCTGCCGCACTGGCGGGTGGAATCGCCTGCCGGCGGCCTGTCGCTCTGGGCCGAACTGCCCCGCGCGGAGGCGAGCGCGCTCGCGGCGCTCGCCGGCAATCATGGCGTGCGCATTGCGGCGGGGCCGCGCTTCGGCGTCAATGGTGCGTTCGAGCGGTTCCTGCGCCTGCCCTTCACCCTGCCGCAAGCGCAGCTCGACATGGGCGTCGCCCGACTGGTGGAGGCGGATGCCCGGCTCCACGCCCGCACCCCGCGCGGCCGCGATCCGCTGGCCCTCGCCCTGGAGGCCGACCGATTGATCTGACCCATAAGGAAAGGGCCGCGCGGATCATCACCGCGCGGCCCTTTTCAGTCGGCTATACCGAGAAGGGACTCAGCCCTTCTTCTTCTCGGCCTGATAGCGTTCGATCGCTTCCAGCGTGATCCGCTTGGCGTCTTCCGCGCCACCCCAGGTGCCGATACGCACCCACTTGGTCTTTTCCAGATCCTTATAGTGGGTGAAGAAATGCTCGATCTGCTCCATCACGATGGTGGGCAGATCGTCCTTCTCGCCGACATTATTATAATAGGGGAAGGTCTTGTTGTCCGGCACACAGACCAGCTTCTCGTCGCCGCCGGCTTCGTCTTCCAGGTTCAGCACGGCGATCGGGCGCGCACGCACGACCGAGCCGGGCACGAACGGCGAACGGGCGATGACCAGCGCGTCGAGCGGATCGCCATCGGGCGACAGGGTGTGCGGCACGAAGCCGTAATTCGCCGGATAGCGCATCGGCGTGTGCAGGATGCGATCGACGAACAGCGCGCCCGAGGCCTTGTCGAACTCGTACTTCACGGGTTCGCCGCCAACCGGCACCTCGATGATGACGTTCAGGCTGTTTGGCGGATCTTCGCCGACGGGGATCAGGTCAATATTCATGCATCTTCGCCTTTTACATGCGGTTGCTTGGAAATCTTCAGGTGCGCGGCTGCAGCAGCTTGTCGAGGCTGCCTTCGCCGGTGCCGGTCTTTTCGAGGTGCGGATAGCGCAGGCCATCCGAATAAGCGAGGGTCAGGGTACGATAATATTTGTCCTGCTTTAGGATAAGCTGGATCGGCTTCTTCGCGTCCTTAGCCTCGGTCAGCGCCGTCTTGAATGCGTCGCCCGAATATTCATTGCCGTTCACCGCAATAATCTTCGATCCTACCGCAAGACCGGCCTTGAATGCTGCGCTGTTCCAGATCACCGCCGCGATATCGCCGTCATTCTTGACCGTCAGGCCCACGCCAAAGCTCTGGTCGACCGTCTTCTGCGCGCCTTCGGCCGCCTTGGTGATGGCATTGGGCGTATCGGTATAGATCAGCTTGTAGCCGCCCAGGGTGAAGCCGCCCTTGGGTGTTTCCGTGGTGGGGCTGTCGACATATTTGTGGAACAGGCCGGCCCAGTCATAGGGGGCGACGCCGTTCAGCGTGTCGATCACGTCCTGGCGATTATAGACGACCTGGCCCCAGTCGCCCGGCTTGATGCCGAAAAAGGCCTTGGCGAAATCGTCGATGCCCTTGGCGCCCCTGGTCTGCTGGCGCAGGATGCCATCGACCTCCAGCCAGATCATCAGGCCTTCATTATAATAATCCTCCGACCGCTGCCAGTTGGCCCAGCCTTTGGGACGGCGGGCGGAGATGATCGGATCATTGGTGGTGTCCACCATCGGCCGCCATTCGCGGCCGCGCGTGGTGTCCAGCTTCGCCGCGATCTGGGCATAGGCGTCCAGCGTCTCCTGCTTGGAGAACATGCCCGAACGCGCGCCCAGCACATAGCCCCAGAACTGGGTCTGGCCTTCATAGACCCACAGCAGGCTGTCCTGCATCGGCACGTCGAAATTGGGCGTCCACAGCAGGTCGGGGCGGCGGAACTTGCCGTCCCAGCTATGGGTGAATTCATGCGGCAGCAGGTTGCGGTCGAGCAGTGCCTCGCCCGAATCCCACTTCTTGAAATAGCCCGGCTCGACCTGATTCTCGGACGAGCGATGATGTTCCAGGCCAATGCCGCCCATTTCGTCGGTGATCGACAGCAGGAAATCATAATGGTCGAAATGATAGGTGCCGAACGCGGCGCCGGCTTCGGCCACCAGCTTCTTGTGCTTGGCGATCTGGTCGGTGTTGAACACCAGTTCGTCGGCATCGTCGGCAACGATGTTCAGCGTGACGTTATGGCCCAGGTCCACCGCCTTGAAATGGGTGCCGGCAAAGACCGGCGAGTCCTGCAGCGCCTCATAGTCGATCACGTCATAGGCGATGGTGTCGCCGCTGCGCTTGCCGCGCAGCGCGGTCGCCGCCTGCCAGCCGGCGGGATAGGTGACATTGGCCTGCACCGGGATCTGGCGGGTATAATAGCCGGCCGGGTAGAGCGAGACATCTTCCCACTGGATATTCTGCATCTTGGGCGTCACGACGACGCGACCCTGGTTGGTCGCGGTTGCCGACAGGAACTGGAACTGCGCCACGACCTGCTTGGTGCCGGCCGGCACGTCGATCTCGAACGCATAGACGTTGAGCGGATTGCGCTTCCAGCTGATCGGCTTGCCGTCGGCGGTGAAGGTCAGGCCGGTCAGCTTCTCGATCGGGCCGCGCGGGGCATGATTGCCGGGCAGCCATTCGGGCATCAGCAGGGTCATCGGGCCGCTCGACGCGACGGGAATGGTTTCCTTCACGCGGAAGATGCGCTGCACCGTGTCGGTGGCGTCGACGTCAAGGCGGATCGTGCCGCCCGGATAGGGGACATCCTTGGGCATCGGCTTGGCGCTGTCGACGGGCAGGGCGGTCGGCTTGGAACGGATGACATCCTGCGCCAGCAACGGGCTGGCAATCGCGGTCGAAAGGCAAAGGGCGGCAGCAAGGCTGCGGATCATGACGGTCTCCAGAAAAGGAACGGGGGCCGGACGGCCCGTCTGTCCCAAGCATGGCGGGGCGAATCGCCCGCGTCCACCCCTTATGCCGCCATAAAAAGCGCGTTTCCTTGGGCCGCGATTATCGTTAAAGGCGCTGCCCCATGGCGAAGATCGAAACGCCGCGCCCGGTGCGCGGAACGCAGGACATGTTGGGCGGCACGGCGGAGGCGTTTCAGGAACGCTTCGCCCATGTCGTCACCACCTTTGACCGGGTGCGCAAACTCTATGGATTCCAGCGGGTTGAAGTGCCCGTCTTTGAATCGACCGCGGTGTTCGCCCGTTCGCTGGGCGAAAGCACCGACGTCGTGTCGAAGGAAATGTACACGTTCGAGGATCGCGGCGGCGACAGCATCACCCTGCGCCCCGAATTCACCGCCGGCATCTCGCGCGCCTATATTACCGAGGGTTGGCAGCAATATGCGCCGCTGAAGGTCGCGACCCATGGTCCGCTGTTCCGTTACGAGCGCCCGCAAAAGGGCCGCTTCCGCCAGTTCCACCAGCTCGACGCCGAAATCCTTGGCGCGGGCGAGCCGGCGGCCGATGTCGAGCTGCTGGTGCTGGCCGACCAGCTGCTGCGCGAACTGGGCGTGTCGGAAGGCGTGACCCTCAACCTCAACACGCTGGGCGACGCGGAAAGCCGCGAAGCCTGGCGCGCCGCGCTGATCGCCCATTTCGAGGCGCATCGCGGCGAGCTGTCGGAAGAAAGCATCGACCGGCTGGCAAAGAATCCGCTGCGCATCCTCGATTCCAAGGATCCGCGCGACCGCCCGATCGCCGACAGCGCGCCGGACATCGACGCCTATCTGACCGACGAGGCGCGCAGCTTCTTCGACAAGGTGACCAGCGGCCTCGACGCCGCCGGTGTCGCCTGGGAACGCAATTCGCGGCTGGTGCGCGGCCTCGATTATTATCGCCACACCGCGTTCGAGTTCATCACCGATCGCCTCGGCGCACAGGGCACGGTGCTGGGCGGCGGTCGCTATGACGGCCTGATCGAAAATCTGGGCGGTCCGTCGACCCCGGCGGTTGGCTGGGCAGCGGGGATCGAGCGGCTGGCGATGCTGATCGATCAGCCGGCGATCGACAAGCCGCAGATCGTGCTGATCCCGATGGGCGAGGCGGCCGAAGCAAAGGCGACCGGCATCATCGCCGATCTCCGCCGCGCCGGCATCGCCTGCGACATGGGCTATCGCGGCAATATGAAGAAGCGGATGCAACGCGCCAACGCGTCGGGTGCCGCCTGGGCTATCATCCTGGGCGACGACGAACTGATGCGCGGTGAGGCGGCGGTCCGCAACCTTGGCACTGGCGAGCAGCAGGCGGTTGCGCTTGATGCCCTGATTGGGACGGTGACGGCACTCTGATGCACATTTCCGCCGAACGCATCGCGCAGATCGAGGCGCGCCGGGACGAGGTGCAGGCGTCGATGACGCGCGCCGACCTCGCGCCCGATGCGTTCGTGAAACTGTCCAAGGAATATGCCGAGATCGAGCCGGTGGCACGGGCCGCGCATGAAGTGCGCCGGCTGCGTCAGGAACTGCGTGCGCTCGAACAGATGGCCGGCGGCGAGGACAGCGATGCCGATCCGCTGATGCGCGAAATGGCGCAGGAGGAAATGCAGCTGCTCAAGGGGCAGTTGCCCGATGCCGAGCGCGCGCTGGCGCTGCAGCTGCTGCCCAAGGATTCGGCCGATGCCCGCCCGGCGATGCTGGAAATCCGCGCCGGCACCGGCGGCGACGAGGCCGCGCTATTCGCCGGCGACCTGTTCCGCATGTATCAGCGCTATGCCGATACCCAGGGCTGGAAGATGGAGATGATCTCCGCCAACGCCTCGGAACAGGGTGGTTTCAAGGAAGTGGTCGCCAGCATCAACGGCACCGGCGTCTTCGCCAAGCTGAAGTTCGAGAGCGGCGTGCATCGCGTCCAGCGCGTGCCGGTCACCGAAAGCGGCGGCCGCATCCACACCAGCGCGGCGACCGTCGCGATCCTGCCCGAGCCGGAGGAGGTCGACGTCCAGATCGCCGATAGCGACCTGAAGATCGACATCTACCGCGCGTCGGGCGCTGGCGGCCAGCACGTCAACACCACCGATTCCGCCGTGCGCATCACCCATTTGCCGACCGGCATCGTCGTGACGCAGCAGGATGAGCGCTCGCAGCACAAGAACAAGGCCAAGGCGATGCAGGTGCTGCGTGCCCGCATCTATGAAGCGGAGCGGGAGCGCACCCAGAGCGAACAGGCCGGCGCGCGCAAGGCGATGGTCGGATCGGGCGACCGGTCGGAGCGCATTCGCACCTATAATTTCCCGCAAGGGCGGGTGACCGACCACCGCATCAACCTGACCCTGCACCGCCTGCCCGAAATTCTCGAAGGGCCGGGCCTTGCCGAAGTGATCGACGCGCTGGTGGCCGAGGATGAGGCCGCGCGCCTCGCCCAGCTGGACGGGGTGGCGTGAGCGTCGCCGATGCGCTGCGCGACGCCACTGTCAGCTTAGCCGCGGTCAGCGACACCCCGCGACTCGACGCCGAACTGCTGATGGCCCATGCATTGGGCATCGGTCGCAACGACCTGTTGCTGCGCCAGCGCGACCTGTCTGTCCCTGTCACTTTCGCTGTCCATCTGCAGCAGCGGCTGGCCGGCGCGCCGATCGCCCATATCCTGGGCAGCCGCGATTTCTGGACGATCAGCCTGGCCGTCACGCCTGACGTATTGATCCCGCGCCCGGACAGCGAGACGCTGATCGAGGCGGCGGTCGATCATTTCCGCGATCGTGCGCCGACGACCATATTGGACCTTGGCACCGGATCGGGCGCGCTGCTGCTCGCCGCGCTCGACCAGTGGCCCGATGCGATGGGGCTGGGCATCGACGCCTCGGCCGCCGCGCTGGCGGTGGCGCAGGGCAATGCCGACCGGCTGGGCATGGGGACGCGCGCGCGCTTCCAGCTGGGGGATTGGGCGGCCGGCGTGACCGGACCGTTCGACCTGCTGCTGATCAACCCGCCCTATATCGCGACCGACGCGCCGCTCGCCGGCGATGTGCTGCATGATCCGGCCAGCGCCCTGTTCGCCGGTGCCGACGGGCTGGACGATTATCGCCGCATCGCGCCGCAACTGCCCGCGCTGATCGCGCCGGGCGGCATGGCCGCGATCGAGATCGGCTATGATCAGGGGGAAAGCGTGTCGGCACTGCTGCGGGCACAGGGGCTGGGCGTGTCGCTGCGCCGCGACCTTGCGGGGCATGATCGCTGCCTCATCGCCACGCCGGGCGAATAAGAAGGCGGGATTTCACGCCACCACAGCGAAAATTGCTTGGTTTATCGCGTGAATGTCATTACATCGGGATCAGGAAAACCGCCATTCCGGCGACATGGCCTTATCAGGCCATTGATGGATAAGGCATTTTCCTGCTCCTGAAAGTCAAGATGGCGCTGCTGCGCAAGCGCCTCTGGTGGCTGAGGGCGTGGTCCGGTTCGGATCATGTCTGGCGGAGCCACATCCGGCCCCACGGAAGGGGCGGTGCTTGGGGATAGCAGCTGAACAGTGTTTTCAGTGAATATTATCATAGCGAACGCAAGGATCATGTCTTGATCAACAACCGGCAGGCCGGTCGCCGCAATCGCGGCCGGAATAATAACAACAACGGTCGTCCCAATGGCGGTAACCGGGGTGGTGGCGACAACGGCAACCGTATCGACAACCGCGCCCGCGGCAATGCGGCCCAGCTTCTTGAGAAATACAAGAATATGGCGCGCGATGCCCAGATGGCCGGCGACCGTGTGAACGCCGAATATTATCTGCAGTTCGCCGATCATTATTTCCGCGTGCTGGCCGACAATCGTTCGCGCCAGGAGGAGCAGCAGCAGCGCTTCCGCCGGAATGACGAGAATTTCGACGATGAGGGCGAAGAGTTCGAGGGCAATGAGGACGGCGCCGAAGAGGGCCGCACCGAACAGCCCGAGCGCGCCGAACGCGATTATGACCGTCGCGAACCGCGCGGCGAGCGTCAGGATCGCGGTGACCGCAATGATCGTGGCGACCGGGGCGACCGCAATCGTCGCGATCGCAACCGCCGCGACCGCCCGGTGGCCGAGGACGCGACCGAGCAGCAGCCGGTGGCAGCCGAACAGCCCGCAGAACTCGCAGCCGAACCGGCTGCCGAAGCGCCCAAGCCGCGTCGCGGCCGTCCGCGCAAGGCCGATGTCGCGCCGACCGAAGCGAATGAAGGCCTGGATGTCAGCATCCTGCCGCCCTCGATCGCCCGCGCCGATAATGACAGCGACACCGACGTGACCGAGGAAGCGCCCCGCAAGCGCACCCGTCGCGCCCGTCCGGCGACCGAAGCCGCCGAATAAGCGCGGCTTTCGAGCAACCCCAAAAACAAAAAGGGCGGTACCATCCCGGCGCCGCCCTTTTTGTTTGCAAATATAGCCGCTTGGGGCAGAAGTTCTCGCATGAGAGCCTGATCGTTTGAGGCGGAAGCGCTTTGCGCTTTCACCGATGACGTGAGTCAGGCTCTCTTCAAGGTCTTGGGAGTGCAGACCTGATGACGACTGTCCGCCTGTTGACCGGTCTGGCGCTGCTGCTGCCGGCCGCCGCCTTTGCCCAGACCGCTGCTGTCGATCCCACCGGCGCCACTGCCCAGGGCGATGTCGCCGTCACCATTTATAATGGCGGCCAATCGCTGGTGCAGGATGACCGGCAGTTGAGCGTCAATGCCGGCCGCAACCGCATCGAATTTCCCGACGTCTCGGCCCGGATCCGGCCCGAGACGGTCAATCTCTCCGGCCCCGGCTTCTCGATCGTCGAACAGAATTTCGATTTCGACCTGCTCTCGCCCGACAAGCTGATGGACAAGGCGGTGGGGCAGGAGGTGACGCTGGTGCGCACCAATCCCGCGACCGGCGCCGAAACCCGCGAGCGCGCCAAGATATTGGCGGCCAATGGCGGCATCGTCATGCAGATCGGGTCGCGGATCGAGGTGCTGCGCGACGATGGTCTGCCGGTGCGGGTGATCTTCGACCGGGTGCCGCCCAATCTGCGCGCCCGTCCGACCCTGTCGGTGACGATCGAGGCCGCGCGCGGCGGCACCGTGCCGGCCCGATTATCCTATCTGACGCCCAATCTCGGCTGGACGGCCGATTATGTCGCGCTGTTCGACGCGGCCAAGGGCGCGATGGACATGCAGGGCTGGGTGACGCTCACCAACAATACCGGCACGAGCTTCACCAATGCGAAGACGATCCTGGTCGCCGGCAATCCCGCCAATGGCGGGGGGCGGCGTAACTGGTGGCAGTCGTCTAGCGGTGCGATCGACCAGGCCGGCACCGAAAGCGGCCCGCGCGAGCGGCTGGGCGACTATTATCTCTATCCGCTGGCCGATCGCACGACCATCGCCAATGCCCAGCAGAAGCAGGTCAGCTTCCTCGACGTGAAGGGGGCGCCGGCGCGCGCCACCTATGAATATCTCAATAGCTGGATGGGCAGTTCGACCGAGCCGATGAGCGCATCGAGCGTGCTCAAATTCTCGACCTCGAAACAGGGCGGCCTTGGCGATCAACTGCCGGCCGGCACGATCCGCGTCTACATGCGCGACGCGCGGGGCGATCCACAGTTCATCGGCGAAAACAGCATCGACCATACGCCGATGGGTTCCTCGATGGCGCTGCGCACCGGCGAGGCATTCGACGTCAAGGTGCGCCCGACCGTCGAGCAGCGCACGAAGAAGGGTAGCCAGCGCTGGGAAACGCGGATGCGCTACACGCTCACCAACGCCCGGCCCGAAGCGGTTACGGTCGACCTGGCCCAGCAGGGCCTGTGGGGCGACACCCGCGTTACCGCACAAAGCCTGGAAGGCAGGCGCGTCTCCGCCGACCGGATGGAATGGAGCGTGCCGGTGCCGGCCAATGGCTCGGTCGATCTCAGCGTCACCTTCGATTCGCGCTACTGACCGGGCTGGCGCCGTGCTGCTGCGCGTCCTTGTCCTTCTTCTGCTGTGCCTCGGCATCGCGCCAGCGCGGGCGGGGACGGTGGTCTCTGCCAAGGCCGATTCGGTCTCGATCACCGTCTATCGCCAGCCCGGCCGCGCCAAGGGCGCGATCGATCCCAAATGGCCCGGCGGCTACGCGCTGATCAATGAGACTCGCATCATCGACCTGCCGAAGGGCGACTCGGTGGTGCGGTTCGAGGGCGTGGCAGAGGGACTGATGCCCGAAACCGCGATCCTCTCCGGCATGCCGCAGGGGGTGCGGGAGAAGAATCGCGATGCCCGGCTGCTCTCGCCCGCCGGTCTGGTCGACGCCTATCTCAAGCGCAGCGTCACCCTGCGCCGCACCGATCGCAAGACCGGCAAGGTCAGCGAGCAGGACGCGATCATCAGCGCCGGGCCGATGGGCGGCGTCATCGTCCAGACGGCGCAGGGCTATGAGGCACTGGGGTGCAGCGGCCTGCCCGAACGCATGCTCTATCCGCGCGTGCCGACCGACCTGTCGCCGCGTCCGACGCTATCGGTGATCGCCACTAGCGCCCGGCCGATCCGCGTCACGCTGCAACTCACCTATCTCGCCGAGGGTTTCGACTGGGCCGCCAATTATGTCGCCGACATGCAGGATGATGGCCGCCATCTCGACCTCATGGCCTGGCTGACCGTGGCCAATGGCGGCGTCACCGGCTTTGCCGACGCCCGGCTCAGCGTCATCGCCGGCCAGCCCAACAAACAGGGTCGCAAGGTGCAACCCCGTCCGACCGGCGGTCCGTTGTCGCTGCGCTGCTGGCCGATGGACATCACCAGTACCCATCCGCAGTGGGCGCTGTTCCCGATCGACATGCCGCAGGCCGAGGCGATGATGGATTCGGCGCAGGAGATCGTGCTGACCGCGCGTCGCGTTCCCGTGCCTATGATGGCCGCGCCGCCACCTCCGCCGCCGCCTCCACCTCCTCCACCGCCGGAGGATGTCGGCGACCTCAAACTCTATCGCGTCCCGGTGACGGTCGATGTCGCGGCGAAAGGCCAGAAACAGGTCGCCCTGCTGCGCCAGCCCGATGTGCTGGTCGAACGCCTTTATGCGGCGACGATCGACTATGGCGACGGCAATGGCCGCTCACGCCCGATGACGCTCCGCCTGCGGCTCCAGAATCGCAAGGCCGACGGCCTGGGACTCGCCATGCCGTCGGGCCGGGTCGCCCTGTTCGAGACGGTCGACGGCCAGCGCCTGCTCGCGGGCGAAACCGACATTGGCGACAAGGCGGAAGGCGAGCGGGTCGATTATGACATCGCCCAGAGCGCCGATGTCCGCATCATGACGGTCATCGGCGGCCAGTCGGCCAAGGCGCGGCGCTGGACGCTGGCCCTCACCAATGCGCGGCCGTTTGATGCGACGGCGGAAATCCTCATTCCCCACGACATCGCGCCGCGTCCGACGCAGATGGAGCGCCGCGGCAATAGCTGGGTGTGGCGCGCCATCATCCCGGCCAACGGCGAAATCAGCTACAGCTATGACCAGAAGCTGCGCTGACCTCCTCAATCGCCGGGAATGGGGCGGGGCCGGTGGGTCTCGTCCAGCGCGACGAAGGTGAAGACGCCGCTGGTCAGCGCCACCGTTTCCGCGCCGCCACCGCGAGTCGCGACCACGTCGATGCGGATCGCGACCGATGTGCGGCCGCGTTTCTCTTCCTGCGCATAGACCGACACCAGGTCGCCCATCAGGATCGGCGAGATGAACTTCATGCTCTCGATCGCGACCGTCGCCACCGCGCCCTGAGCGATTCGGCCCGCGACGATCCCCCCGGCAATATCCATCTGGCTCAGCACCCAGCCCCCGAAAATATGGCCATTGCTGTTGATGTCGGCCGGGCGCGGCACGACCCGCAATATCACTTCGCGATGGGGATCAATCGTCAAGCGGCACCTCGTCCTTCAGCCGGTCCATTACCTGGTCGTCATGCCCCGTCCCGGCGGAGAGGAAGACGAGCGCCATCAAGCCCGTTCCCAGCATGAAGGTCAACCAGACGCCCAATATGGTGGCGATGATCATGTGAACCGGCATCGGCCCGGTCCATAGCCGCAGGAACAGCAGGGCCGCGCCGACGCATAATGCGCCGATCAGCGCCATCCAGAGCATGATCCGGCGGAATCGCGACCAGGCGATCGCGGCGATCCGGGGATCGTCCAGGCCCTTTTTCTCTGTCATTCTCTTGCTCTCCTCCCTTTTCTTTGCGCCGCGAAAGTGGGATCATCAAGCGCAGAGACAGTAAGTCCACAAAAGGAGAGCGGCCATGACCATCGCGGCAATCTTGCAGGGCAAGGGGCGCGACGTCGTCCAGGTCCAGTCGACCGACAGCGTATTGTCGGTGGTGACCTTGCTGGCGGATCGACGCATCGGCTGCGTGCCGGTGGTCGATGGCGGTCAGGTGGTCGGCATCTTTTCCGAACGCGATGTCGTCTATCGTCTGGCCCAGCAAGGGGCAGAGGCGTTGAACCACACGGTCGCCGATGTGATGACCCGGCCCGCGATCACCATCGATGATCAGATGCCGGTGATCCACGCTTTGTCGCTGATGACCAAGCGGCGCATCCGCCATCTGCCGGTGGTGAAGGGCAGCGACCTGATCGGCCTGGTCTCGATCGGCGATCTGGTGAAGTTCCGCATCGACAATATCGAATCGGAAGCCGCCGCCCTGCGCGACTATATTCAGACCGCCTGACGAACCGTTTTGATGAATAGTGGGCGTCCGCCGATCCGTTAGGCGGGCGCCTGCACCGGCGGTGCGCGGCGCACGATCAGGCGCACCAACTCCATCAACGTGCCGCGCGCGCACAGCATCAGCGCCGCCAGGAAGGCGATGCCGCCGGCCGGCACCAGGATCGCCAGCCGGATCGGCGCGGCGAGCGGCGGCAGCAGGCGGTCGATCACCAGCACCACGCCAGCCATCAGGATGGCACAGCCGAGCCCCGGTGCGGCGGCACGAATCAGGTCGATCGCACGCAGCCCCATCGGCCCGCCTGCGAGCCGTGCGGTGACGATGGTCAGGATCGGGAAGGCGCCCAGCCATGCCCAGGCCAGGCCGATCGCCCCCCACTGGATTCCGATCAGGAAGGCGCTCGCCATCAATATCGCCCCGATCGCCGCGATTCGGGCGGTGGTGCCGGGGCGGCCCAATGCATTGCTGACCGGCGCGAACATCACCTGCAGCGTCATGAACGGCATGGCCAGCGCCAGGATTGCTACGAAGGGCGCCATCTCCAACCATTTCTGGCCGAACAAGGTCTCGACCAGCGGTTCTGCGGTGACGGCCATGCCCAGATAGATGGGGCAGGAGATCAGCATCAGCAGCCGCACCGCCTTGCAGAAGGACCAGGCCACCCGCGACACATCCTTCTGCATGCGGGCATAGGCAGGGAAAGCGACCTCGTTCAGCGGCGGGATGAACTTGCTGACGAAGATCTGGGTCAGGAACAGCGCTTCGGCATAAAGGCCCAGCTGATGTGGCGTGAGGACGCGGCCGCCGATGAAGATGTCGCTCTGGCTCTGGATGATCCAGAAGAGCTGGCTGCCGAGCAGCGATGCGCCATAGAGGATCATCGCCCGCGTGCCGGAGAAATCGAAACTGGGAATCGGGCGAAAGCCGGTGACCAGCATATAGCCCAGTGCCTTCACCCAGAATCCGGTCATCGGCGCGAACACCAATGTCCACACGCCCCAGCCCGACAGGGCACCGACCAGCGCCATCGCGGCCGAGGCGATCGCGGCGATCAGGTTGATGAAAGCGGGGCGCCGGAAATCCAGCGCGCGGGCGGTGATCGCCTCGGGAATCGCGATGAAGGGGGTGGAGAGATAGAGCAGTGCCTGCACCCGCAGCAGCTGCGCCACCATCGGCTGGTCATAATAGTCGGCGGCCAGCGGCGCGATCGCCAGTTGCAATAGCGCCAGGCTGCCGTTCAGCAGCAGCATGATGGTGAAGGCCTGACGCAGCCGGTGGGATTCGAGATCCTCCGACTGAACCAGCGCGGCGACCAGGCCATAGCCATTGAGGAAGGTGGCGAAGTTCAGGATCACTTGGGTCATGGCGAACAGGCCATAATCTTTGGGGTCGAGCAGGCGGATCACCGCCAGCGTCACCACCCAACTGAGAATCTGCGAGATGATCTGGCTGCCCGAGCGCCAGAATATCGCTTTCTTCACCCGTGCGCCAAACCCTGCGTCGGCGGCATCGGCCTGCTGTAACCCCATAGTCATCCTGTATCCCGTGGCGAAATGCCCGTATTTCGGGGTTTAGACCGGAACCGCCAAAAAAATGTGAAACAAAATTGCAAAAAGCGTTTGACGGTTCCGGCTGCCCCGCCTAGAGGGCTTTTCACCGGACGGGGCGCTGCCAAACGGAAGCGCTCGGAACGGTCGCCCACATAGACGGACACTGGTCCTCTGAACGAGAGTTTAGGGAACACTGGTTGTCCGGTTTTGATGTCGGTGCGGCTCTTTGACATTGTGATTTAGATGAAGGGACATGTGGGCGGCGGCCCTGGGTTCTTACCGCTTTCAGGCGTAGCGGTTCAGATAAATTTAGGCCGTTCCTATATGTCTCGATATATTGCACTAGAATATATTGTGGAGGAATGGCTCGTGAAAATGAGGGGTTCTGTTTGGGCTTATTCCGCCTGGATAGAATCGGACATCAAACTTGAGAGTTTGATCCTGGCTCAGAACGAACGCTGGCGGCATGCCTAATACATGCAAGTCGAACGAGATCTTCGGATCTAGTGGCGCACGGGTGCGTAACGCGTGGGAATCTGCCCTTGGGTTCGGA
>NZ_JBSXOQ010000054.1:0-13566 GCF_056859495.1 Sphingobium sp. L-44
TCAAAATGCGTAGCCATCGCCGGATAGAACTGAGCCGTCGCCTTTCTGGCGCGACCGTAGAAGGCAGCAACAAGTAAGATCTCGCGCCGGCTATCTGGGCGAGCTTGGCGTAGGATTCCGCCCCCTCCCGCAAACGCCCCCAGCCACCCCGGCACAGCAGATCAGATCAGGATCTCGAGAGCGCGTCCTTGAGACGCAGCTTTGCCTTCTTCAATTTCTGGATCATCGTGAGATCGGGCAGGGGCCGCCGCATCTCCGCTGCGATCCGCCGTTCGATTTCGGCATGCTTGGTATCCAGAGCCTGGGCATGAGCCGTTGCCATGTTCGCCTTCTCCCGTTCTGCTCTCCCCGCGCCGTGCGGAAAGTCTATCACCAGTGTTGACCTCGATTTCGAGGCTGGCTTTGCGCAGAATCAAAGTTGGCGCGTTCCGTTCAGATCAGCGGCCCGATTGTCGCCAGAGCATTGCACCAGATCCGGCGATAGGCCGGCCAGGCCCTCACATCGGCGGCTGTGACCTGCTCTGCGCTCAGACAGTAATCGCGCTGCCGCGCCTGCATGGCTGCGGCGAATTGCGGATCGCGCAAAAGAATGTCGTTCTCGAAATTCAAATCGAAGCTACGGAAATCAAGATTGGTCGATCCGAAGAATACCAGGTCTTCATCGACGGTGATGATCTTGGCATGGAGAAGACCGCCCCTGAACTCCATGATCTTCACACCGGCTCTGAGCAACGGACCATAATATGCCCGGCTTGCCGGACCCACGAACCCGGAATCGTTCCTGGCGGGCACGACGAGCGTGACATCCACGCCTGCGCGCGCCGCGCCCGCGATCGCCTCGGCCACAACGTCGCCGGGGACGAAATAGGGTGTCGTCAGCAGGATCTGCTTGCGTGCTTCGCCCACGATCCGTGATATGAGCTGAGCGGTGACACCCTTGCCCGTCGTGGGGCCGGTGCCGACGACCTGGGCGGGCATGCCCCCATCGAACGGGGGCGTCTCATAGTCCCACGGCCTGAGATCGAGAGGGTGGCACTCGAACCAGCACTGGGCGAACAGAAGATCCATCTGCCGGGCAACGGGCCCGTCGAGCCGAACCATGACGTCTTCCCAGGGCGCATAAAGCGGCTTGGGTGAAAAGGCGGCATCGGCGCAATTCTGGCTTCCGCAATGGCAGATGCGACCATCGATCACGCTGATCTTGCGGTGGTTACGCAGGTCCGGGCGCCGCGCGAAGATCATGGCGATCGGATTACCGATCGGCAGCGCGACCATGAGATCGATGCCGGCGTCCCCAAGAGATTTCCAGGTGCGCGACTTCAAGAATGCATGCGATCCGATCTGATCGACGCCAGCCCGCACCTTGACCCCGCGCCGGGCCGCACGGATCAGCGCATCCGCAACGCTCCGCCCGGTCTCATCGTCGAGCCAGATATAATAGAAGACATGGACGAAAGCGCGGGCTTGATCGATGTCGGCGATCAGGCGAGCACGCTGCGCGTCCGGACTATCGAGAAGCTCGGCGCGATTGCCCCGTGTCACTCCGAAGCCGTTTATGGCCCGCGCAAATTGTGCAGCTGCTCCCAGCTCACCGATACCGCTGCCATCGCCACTCGAAAGCACAATGTCCCGTGTCGCGGCTTCCGCGGCGCGGTGGGCGGCACCCTCCTTTCCTCCAAAACGGATCTGACCATAGAGATAGTAAAAGATCGGCCCTGCAATCGGGAGAAGCAGCAGGGCGAGGACCCAGGCTATGCGCGAGGTCGAATTAAGGTCGTCGCGCAGCAGCGCATGAACGAGAAAGGCGAGAAACAGCGCCGCATGCAGTATTGCAAGGGCTGCCGCCATGGTCACGACTTGCCTCGTGCACCGGACGTCTTCTCCGGAAAAGCGCCGACGGCGTCATCGGGGGCGATCAACCCGTCAACCAAGGCCGATCGCCCTCATGGCTCGCAAGGCAGGCGAACGAGAAACACGCTTCCCTTGCCCATTTCGCTACGCTCGAGGTGAAGTGTCCCGCCGTGCAGGCCAACCAGTTGCTTCACCAGTGCAAGGCCAATACCGAGGCCATCCAGACGATCGCTCCCCGGTCTGCTGACCTGCGCGAAGAGGTCGAAGATCTTCTCCTGCATTTCAGGCGGAATACCGATACCGTTGTCCGCGACTTCGACTTCCGCCCATGGCCCCTTCCGGCGCGCGGTCAACCTGATCTCGCCGCCCGGCGGCGTATATTTGGCGGCATTATTGAGAAGATTGCTCGCGATCTGGGCAAGCCGGCTGAAATCCGCCTCGAGCCAGATGGTCGCATCAGGGAGGTCGCGCACGAGCCTGTGGCCGCCGCTTTCGATAAGGGGCTGGCTCGCCTCGATAGCAAAGGCCAGCACATCCTGTAGCGAGATCCTCTCCAGCTTGAGGGAGATCTTGCCCTGATCGATCCGGGCTATATCGAGCAGGTCGTCCACGAGCCGGGAAACGTGGCGGATATGCCGGTTCATTCCCTCCCGGATCTCGCCTTCCACCCCGGTCCCCGCGCGGCGTTCGAGAAGATGCAGGCCGGCGCCGATCGCCGCGATCGGATTGCGCAGCTCATGACCAAGTATGGCCAGGAACTCATTCTTGCGCCGGTCAGCGGCCTGCAGCGCGTCGGCCATGCTCGCCAGCGCGTCGCGCTGCGCGACGATTTCGCTGCGCTGCCGATAGAGCTCGTAGAAGACATTGGTCTTGGAGCGCAGAATGTCCGCTTCGATGGGCTTCTGAATGAAATCCACCGCGCCTGCGTCATACCCCCTGAACCGGCGCTGCAGATCCGCGCTGCCCGCGGTGAGGAAAATAATCGGAATATGACGCGTGCGCTCATTGCCGCGCATGAACCCGGCAAGTTCGAAGCCATCCATTCCCGGCATCTGGACGTCGAGCAGCGCCAGCGCGATATCATGGGTCAGCAGCAGCTCGAGGGCTTCCTCGCCCGAACGGGCCTTGAGAAATGCCAGCCCGTCACGCTTGAGCAGCGCCTCCAGCGCCAGGAGATTTTCCTCCAGATCATCGACCAGCAGAAAGTTTATGGGATCGCTCGTGCTCGTCATTTTTCCACCAGCTCAAGGAGATAGGAATGGATGGATTCGAGGCCGAGCCTCTTAGCCCCCGGACAGCTTGCCAATGCCGCCAGAGGCATGGCCGGCATTTCCGCGCTGGCCGGGTCTTCGACAATCGCTGCTCCGCCCGCCTCGACGATCGCGCGAAGGCCCGCAGCACCGTCGTGATTGGCGCCGGTCAGGATGATGCCTGCAAGGGCTTCTCCCCAGGCATCGGCCGCAGACTGAAAAAGGACGTCGATCGCCGGGCGGCTGTGATGAACCGGCTCGTCAGAAGAGAGCGAGAGCGTTCCGTCCTGCTCGACCAGAAGATGATAGTCCGATGGCGCAAAGTAGATGGTGCCGCCGAGCGCTGGCTCCTTCTCCTCGGCCTCCTTGACTTTCAGAAGGCATTTGTCGGCAAACAAGCCCACCAGCGCATTGTCCCGGTCGGATGGCACATGGACCACGACGAGAATGGGAATAGGGTAGGTGGCCGGGAGCGCAGGCAGAACCTTCAGCAGGGCCTGCACCGCGCCAGCGGATGCGCCGATAACGACGGCCTGAGGGCGTTCAGTCATGACAGATCCCGCCGCTGATAGATTTTCTCCTCCCGCACAAAATCGGAAAACCCGGCTGCCTGGCCTGAGAAGCGCAGACTCTCCTTCGATCCGAGCCCCAGAAACCCCTTCCGCGCCAGCGACTCGTGGAACAGACCGATAGCGCGGTCCTGAAGCTCGCGATCAAAATAAATGAGCACGTTGCGACACGAGATCAGGTGCATCTCGGCGAAGACCGCATCGGTCACCAGGCTATGGTCCGAGAATACCACCCGCTCGCGCAGCCGCTTGTCGAATACGGCACGGCCATAATCGGCGGTATAATAATCGGACAGTGACGAGCGGGCGCCCGACTTCTGGTGGTTCTCGGTGAATTTCCGGATCTGGTCGAGCGGATAGACACCCGCTTCGGCCGCTTGCAGCGCGTCCGGGTTGATGTCGGTCGCATAGATCATCGCGCGCCGGTCGAGACCTTCCTCGCGAAGCAGAATGGCGAGCGAATAAAGCTCCTCGCCATTGCTGCAACCGGCAACCCAGAGCTTGAGCGAGGGATATGTCTTCAGATGCGGCACCACCTTTTCCCGCAGCGCGCGGAAATAGGACGGATCGCGAAACATTTCGCTGACCTGGACGGTCAGATAGTTGAGCAGACCCGGTAACATCGCGGGATCATGCAGGAGTTTTTCCTGCATCGCGGAAAAGCTCGAAAAGCCCATCCTGTCACGCGCCTGCAGGAGACGGCGCTTGATCGAGGCGCGCGCATAATGACGGAAGTCATAATGGTAGAACTGGTAGATCGCCTCCAGAAGGAGGTCGATCTCGATGTCTTCGACAGATCCCTGCATAACGGCTCCTTCAGCGCGGCATCCAAACGCGCACGAGCGAGAGAAGTTTGTCGACATCGATCGGCTTGGCCATATAGTCGTTCGCACCGGCCTCGAGACAACGCTGCTGATCATCGGGCATCGCCTTGGCCGTCAGCATCACGACAGGCAGCTTCGCCCAGCGAGGATCCCGGCGGATTTCACCAGTCGCGGTCAATCCGTCCATGACGGGCATCATGACATCCATCAGAACGAGGTCGATGGTCCGTGCCGGGTCGTCGAGCGACGCCGCAAGCGCGTCGAGCGCTTCACGTCCGTTGCGCGCGATCTGCACGACCGCCCCGCGTGGTTCGAGGATGCTGGTCAGCGAATAGACGTTGCGGACATCGTCCTCGACAATGAGAATCCGCCGGCCTTCGAGCGCTGCGTCGCGGTGGCGGGCCTTCTGGATCATCCGGCGCTGTTCGGGTGGCAGCTCCGACACGACCTGGTGGAGGAAGAGCGACACCTCGTCGAGTAACCGCTCGGGTGATTTCGCGCCCTTTATGATGATCGAGTTCGAATAGCGTCGCAGCCGCTGCTCATCGTCCGGCGAAAGATCGTGGCCCGTATAGACGATGACTGGCGGAAATCCGTGATCGCCTTCCCGGCTCAGCGTCTCGAGAAGCTCGAAGCCGGATGCATCGGGAAGGGTAAGATCGAGGACCATGCAATCATAGGTTTGCTCTCGCAGCGCCTGGAGGCATTCCGCCGCCGTTCCCACGCCCACGATCTCGACGGCGTTGGATTTGAGAAGCTGGGCGACCGCATCGCGCTGCACCGGATCGTCTTCGACGATGAGCACGCGGCGCATGCGGGCCGCGAGCTTCTCCTGCAGTCCGGTCAGGACCTCGGCGAGCTGCTCGCGCTTGACCGGCTTCAGCAGATAACCCGCAGCGCCCAGCGACAGCGCCGTCTGGCTATGGTCCGCCGCCGATATGACATGGATGGGGATGTGCCGTGTCTCGTCATCATGCTTCAATCGGTCGAGCACCGTCAGACCCGACTGATCGGGAAGGCCAAGGTCAAGGACAATGGCGCTCGGCCGGAACTGCTGCGCAAGGCTCACGGCCTCCTCGGCCGTGCCCGCGACGATGCACTGAAAATCCAGTTCCCGCGAGAGATCGCGCACGATCGAGGCAAACACCGTATCGTCCTCGATTACCAGCAGGAGCCGGCGACCGTCGGCGATCGCGCCGCGGTCATCCTCCACCGACCAGCCCGGTGCGATCGAGGCAGGACGAGCTGGCACGGCCGGCGCGCTGGAAACGGATGCAGCGGGCATAGGCCTGGCCGTTTCGCGGGGCGCAACACGCGAAGGGTCATAGGCGCGCGGGATAACCAGCGTGAACGTGCTTCCCTGTCCCGGTTCGCTCTGGAGACTGATTGCGCCGCCAAGGAGGCGCGCCAGTTCGCGGGAAATGGACAGACCCAGGCCCGTTCCGCCGAACTTGCGGCTGATCGTGCCGTCCGCCTGCTGGAACGCCTCGAAAATACTGCGCTGCTGGTCGGGAGAAATACCGATCCCGGTATCGGTGACAGCGAGGGATAGACCCTCTTCGCCCGCAGGCGCGATCTCGAGACGAACCGATCCCTTTTCGGTGAACTTGAAGGCGTTGGACAGCAGGTTTTTCAGGATCTGCTCGACGCGCATACGGTCAGTCTCGATCGCAACCGGACTTCCCTCGGCAAGTTCGATCTCCAGCGCCAGCGCCCGGTCGTCGGCGACCGGCTGGAAGAGATGGCGGATATCCCCGATCAGACGCTGGACAGACACCGTTTCCGGCTGGATCTGGACATGCCCCGCCTCGATCTTCGACAGATCGAGAATATCATTGATCAAGGTGAGCAGATCATTGCCGGAGGATTCGATCGTGCGGGCAAATTTGACCTGATCGTCCGAAAGGTTTCCGTCCGGATTGTCGCCCAGCAGCTTGGACAGGATCAGCAGCGAATTGAGCGGGGTGCGCAGCTCGTGGCTCATATTGGCGAGGAAATCGGACTTGTACTGGCTGGCTTGTTCCAGTTCCCGCGCCTTGACCGCCAGGCTCGCACCGGCGCGCTCCAACTCGTCGCGCTGATTTTCAAGCGTTTGCGCCTGTTCCTCGAGCTGGCTGTTGGTCTGCTCCAGTTCGACCTGCTGTTGCTCCAGTCGCACCTGGGATTCCTTGAGGGCCCGGCCTTGCTCCTCGAGCTCCTCGTTCGAAACGCGCAGCTCTTCACTCTGCGCCTGCAGCTCACTCGCCTGACGCTGGGTTTCGTCGAGCGCTTCTTCCAGGCGCATGCGAAAACGGGCGGAACGCAGCGCGATGCCAATCGCGGTCGACGCTTCGCCGAGCAGATCGAGCGCGGATTGGCCGACCGGTTCGAAGAAGCCGAGTTCCAGCACGGCATTGACGCTCTCGTCTGTTCGGGCGGGAACGATCACAAGATGGCGAGGGCGGTCGCGGCCGAATGCCGATCCGATGGTGAGATAGCGGTCCGGGACGTCGCTGAGAATGATCGGCTGACCATCCGCCGCGACCTGTCCAAGCAGCCCTTCGCCGGCGCTGAAGGCGAGCGGTATGTCTGCGTCCGGCGGGACGCCTATGGTGGCGATCCTGTGAAAATGCCCTGCGTCGCCTTTGAACAGAGCACCGCCCTGGAATCCCAGATAGCGTGTCAGATAGGCAAGAATGGCCTGGCCGAGCTCTTCGAGCGATTTCTCGCCGCGCATGGACTCGGAAAGGCCCACCAGTCCGCTCTGCAACCATTCCTGCCGCGCCCTTGCGCGGCTGTTGCGGCGTAGCAGAACGAATATGGCGATGGTGAGCGCGGCGCCGAGCGCGGCCGTCACGAGACCGCTGGTCACAGCCGCCCGGGAAGCGCTGGCCATTTCCTCGATACGCAGCTGGCGCTGGCGCAATTCCTCGCGCGCCATCGTCTCGAGCTGGTTGCGTATGGCGTCCATTTCGGTCTTGCCGCGATCGCTCCTGACCAGGGCCAGGGCGGCATCGAAGCCCTGGTCGCGGCGCAGCGCGATGCTCGCTTCCAATTCGCTGAGCTTTGCATCGACGTGCCGCTTGAGCGACCCGAAGCTCTCCTGCTGGACCGGATTATCCTTCGTGAGGGCCGCCACCATCCGAAGCTGGCCAGCCATTGTGCGCCGGGCGTCGGTATAAGGCTCGAGGTACGGTTCGCTTCCCGTAAGAAGATAGCCGCGCTGCCCGGTCTCGGCATCCTGGACCGAAGACAATAGGTCATTGAGCGCGATCAGGACCCCGTGCGTGTGCCGAATTGCCTGATCATTCTCGCGCAGCGTCGCGACATTACGATAGGCAATCGCGCCGCTGGTAATGAAGAAGGCAAGGCCAAGGAGCAGGCCGACCAGCGACCAGCTGTCCAGACGAGTTCTTGAGGCAGTCGCGCGAGCAGTCGAAATCATGCTGATTCTTTTCGATGACAGAGGCTATTCGAACGGCGTAGCGACAGAGCAGGATCCGGATCAAGGGGGCTGCGCAGGGCCGTGGCCGCCCGGCTATGCGCGGAATTCCACATCCCCGCCGCAGCTCATGAACGATCAGAGGATCTGTCGGCCGAGCCGGTCGCAATCGAGGGCTGCAGGGATGGCGGCATCGGCGGGCGCCCTGTCCTTGCCGAGCCCGAGCGCGCGACCGACCGACTTGCCGAGCGCGGAAAGCACAGAACCAGCGCCGACCTTGCTGCCGGGTGGCTTGCCCGCAGCGCTGAGCGACGGCGCGGAAAAGGTCCCGCCCACCTGGATCGGATCGGCGAGCCTGAGCGGGCTTGGGTCACGCGACCGTCCCTTGATCGAAAGCGCGATACGCTCGTCGGCAAGCGAAAGGCGGCCCTGACCCTGGCCCACCGAAATGCCCGTCTCGACGAGGAAAGGAGAGGGCGTCAAAACCCCGTCTCGCGCGGCGAAGCCGATAGCCAGACAGCGCAGCGGCACCTCGGCTTCCTTGTCGCGCAGCACCGCTCCGATCGCTTTGCCCAGATCCTGCCCGAGCACGGCGGCAAAGGTGCGTTTCACCGTCCCGCCGCGAACGAGCAGCCCTGCGCGCCCGTCTGCGCGGGCCAGCGCCTCACGAATGGTGTCCCCCGCACCCTTGAGCACGACGCGTCCGCGCAGCGGGCCTGTCGCATCGCGTGATCCCATCAGCGTTTCGAGGCGCCCGTCCTGAAACGCAAGGTCCAGCGCCAGGATCGGATAGGCGGCACCGCCGCGCTGGTCGATCGAAACTTTGCCCGACATTCGGCCGCTCGACATACCAGCAACGACGTCATCGAGCGTGAGCAGCTTGCCGTCGAGACGGATCACGCCGCTCAGCGACCGGAAAGCCGACCCCTCGAGCAGCAGACGGTCGGCCCGGAACCGAATGACCCCATCGGTCGGTCCGACTTTTGCAAGATTGATGCGCGTGCCGGGCAGGACGCGCGGCCCGATCCTGGCTTCGATCGTGGCCGCACGCGCCTTGCCCTCGGCATCAGACAGATCATCGAAATCGAAAGCACTGAAATGTATGTCGGCATCGATCTTGGTTCGTCCTTCGCGCTTGAGCACATCGGCCTTGGCGACGAGCTTGGACCGCCCGATCGAACCTGTCATGCGCTCGATATGCCAGTCGCGCCCGGTATGACGAACGCGGGCCTTCAGATCGATCGCGCGTGTCCCAAAAAGGCCTGCCTCGATAACATCGTCGAGATATTTGAGGTTCGGCGCAGTCGCATGAATGTCGAGCGTCATCGCCTTCAGATTGAGCGCGCCGCGGCTCTGCCCGCTGGCCGCGAGATTGAGGAGCGGTGATCGCAGTTCAAGGCGCAAGGGATAGGGCGCCTCGGGGGGCAAATCGGCAATCCGGCCTCCACGCAACGTCATCCGGGCTGGCGCCTCATGGAATTTTCCGGCGGCGTCGACCCGCAACCCGCGAGCGTCCGACACAAAGCTGCCCGCAAGATTGAGAGAGCGCTTGTCATCGCGCACGGTGATCCGGCCATCTGGAATGGTGAGCCGTTCAAGGCCCGTCCCCGCATCATCCCTGGCATCGTCCGCTTTGTCCTGGCCTTGCCAGTTTGCGCGTCCCTTCGCGTCGCGTACGAGCGCGACGGTCAGCCCATGCGCGACGAAGCCCTCAGGCTGCGGGCCTCGCCCGACGAGAAGCGGCAGGATTGGCAGCCTCGCTTCGATGGTCCTGGCGTGCACCATGTCGCCTTTGCCGGCCCATGCGGGCTGCTTGACGGCAATGTCCCGCAACACGATGGTCGGGGTGAAGGACAGCCATTCCCGCCGCTCGATTGAGCCGATCGAGACCTGTGTGCCCAGCGCCGAGCCGATCCGGCCAGCGATTGCGTCCTTGAACAGGCCGAAGGGAAATGCCGCAAGACCAATCAGCGCAAAGCAACCGAGCAAGACCGTCGCAGCAATTCCCCTGATGATCCATCGCCGATGACGCGCGCTTGCTTCTGATGCCATCGCCTCGAAACTCGCACATTGGGATCGAGTTTCCGCGCTGGCGGGGGGCGCATGCAATAACCGCAATCATGGGACTTTGGCGCAACACATTGGCGCTGAGAACTTCGGCCCTATCATTCGGCCGAACGGTTCGTCGTATATGGGCGCAGCCTTTATCCGTCTTGCTGCGTTCTTCCTCCAAGCATCAACTATTCTGGAGACATGCCATGGGTGAGATGACGGACAAGATCAAAGGCCATACCAACGAGGCCATCGGCAAGGCGAAGCGCGCCGCGGGCGAAGCACTCGACCGGCCCGATATCAAGGCTGAAGGCGACGCCCAGGAAGCCAAGGGCGATCTGCAGAAGGCCAAGGGTGCGGCAAAAGGCGCCGTGAAGGACGTCGTCAACAAGACGTGACCCCGCGTCCGGCTGAAATTCGGTGGCCCGGTGATCCGTTCGCCGGGCCATCTTGCTATACGGGATCTTCTGCCTGATTTTTAGGCAAGCTTTTGCGGCATGTTAAGCTGTTTCGATATCAAAGGAATTTCTCGCCCGCATGATCCTCGAACATCGATGCGCTGCGGACATAGTCCGCGACCGTGTCGAGCGACTTGTGCCGCGAATGGTCCTTCATCTTGAACAGGTTCGCGCGCTTCGACGCTGCCTCTGTCAGAAAGCCAGCCCGCAGCGAATGCCCGGAATATAGCGAAGGGTCGAGACCCGCCGCTGCCGCAGCGGTCTTTACCAGTCTTGCGACCGTCTTGTCAGTGATTGGATTGTCGGTGAGCGCATCGGAGCGGGTCAGCCGTCGAAACACCGCTCCCTGCCGAGGCTTGCCGGTAGCCGGATCCAGGCCGCTCAGCCCCGCTGCATGGAGCCAGTGCTTCAGCAGATTGACGGGCCGGATGATCCGTCCTTCCGGAATCGCGATCACCTGGCCGACCTGCTCCTGATCGCGCTTGGACTGCGGGATGGTAATACGCAGGCCCGATTGCGCGAATGCGAGATCCGGGAGCTGCATCGCTGCGAGCTCCGACCGCCGAAAAGCCCCGGCCATGCCGACAGCCAGGATCGCCCGGTCGCGCAGCGCGCGGAGCCCCATCCCCTCGATCGTCGCGAGCATGGCTTTGAGCACATCCGCCTCGGCCGGCGCCTTCTGCTCCTTGCGCCGCGCATATTTGCGGCGGACGCCAGCGAGCATGGTGGCGATCACGCCGGCGGCGTCTCGCGCGGTTGGAGAGGGGAAGCCCGCCTCCTTGTGATGATGGTTGATGGCGGCAACCCGCCGGCCGATCGTCACCGGCGCGATTCCCGCCTCGGCCTCGACATGGGCGAACAGGGCAACGATGTCAGGATGCGCCGGCAGTGCCTCGACGTTGCGCGCATCGCAGAATGCGCAGAAGCGCACCCAGTCGGACGCATAGGCCTTGTGAGTCGAGCCCGCCTTGGACGCTGCCAGCGTATCCCGTGCGCCCTCGATCTCCGCCAGCAGGTCCGCCGGAAGATCGGCCGAGAGAGGGAGGAGGTCGCGCGCCATCGCTATCGGATCAGCCTGATGTCTGCGTCGCTACCGAGTTTCAGCCAGTCGCGGTCGGCCGTATAGATGGTCGCGCCTCGCGCCATGCCTGTCGCGATGCAGGCGCAATCGCCAAAGCCGATATTGAGTGGTTGCGCCTTTGCAATGAGTGTGCCGGCGATCGCCGCCGCCTTGGCATCGAACGGGAGCACTTTGAGGCCAAAATCCCCGGCCGTCTCGATCGCAAGCTCTTCTGGCGTCCCCTTGAGCACGAGGGTCGCGATCACTTCGGACAGATTGACGCTGCTGATCGACGCGTCGGCTAATATGTCATCCTCGTCGACGCCATGCGGTTCCCCCAGGATGAACGCGATCAATGTCGAACTATCCAGAACCTTGTCAGCCACGCTGCGCATCCTCCACCCGCATCGCCTTCAGCGCGCCCTGCAGGTCGGCATCGGGTTCGAGATAGGGCGAGAGTTTGGCGCGGATACGCTCCAGCGTCTTGGAGGGGCGCCGCACCGAAAGCTGGCCATCCTGCAGTTCGAGATTGAGTGTGTCGCCGCCCGTAAGCCCCATTTCGCGCCGGATCTGGGCCGGAATCTGTATCCGGCCATCGGACGTCATTTTGACACTATGGATGGACATGGCGGCTATCTCCCAAGGCGCACTAAACGGCAAGTTCGTAGCTATTATCAATTCGCCGATTATAACGCTATATGGAGAAAATTTCAGTCCCCCCACTTACGTCCGAGAATCATATTTATCGGACATACGCATTTTTCGGACGAGGATAGCCATGGGGCGGCTTTAGTGACATCATTCCTACGATTTGGCATACTCGTCTCTGCGAGCCACATATATGTTGAAAGGACATGAATTGCCCACTCAGGTCAATATCACCCCAAATGGCCGCATGAGCCTTCCAGCTGACCTCAGGAAGCGGATGGGCCTGTCCGACGGCGGCACAGTGTTCGTCGAAGAAACCGACGAGGGGATCATCTTGCGCACTGCGGCGCAGGCCGTGGCGCGTTCACAGGCTTTGGCCAAACGCTTTGCAGAAGGTGCTTCCGATCTCTCGGTCGATGCCTTCTTGGCGCGCCGCCCGGCGGAGAGCGGCGAATGAGCGATATCGTCATCGACGCCTCGGCGCTTTTAGCAATGCTCAACGCCGAGCCCGGCGGCGCAAAGGTCGCGGCCAGGATCGCATCGGCCCGGATCAGCGCGATCAATTATGCCGAAGTGGCCAGCCATTTCGTCAAGGCCGGGATGCCCGAACGCGAAGTCGACGCCATGCTCGCACCCTTGCCGATGACCATCGTCGACGTCGACCCAGGCCTTGCCCGCCTCGCCGGCCGCCTCAGCGCCGTGCCGGCAGATCCGCTCCTATCGATCGGCGACCGCTTTTGCCTGGCGCTCGCCATCCGCGACGGTGCGCCGGCCTGGACCGCCGACAGAAAATGGCGCGCAATTACAAGCGAGGCGAAAGTCGAGGTCGTCGTGATCCGTTGAGATCGCAGGGCGTGGGTGTCACTCTTCGCCAGCGCCAGCCTTGAGTCCTTCCAGGTCGATCACCAAGATACCGCGGCGGTCCGGCGTATCGATGAAGCGGAGCGAATTGGCCCAGCTTAGAACCGCCAAGCCTAGAACCGAATGCATCCAGAGAGAGCGCGTCGACCCGCCTGCGAAGCGCCGGCCACCGTCACCTCGCCTTCGCTTGCCTGATTGATACGCAGATATGCTACGTCTTTCTGAGTCGTCAGCATGCGAAGAACAGGCGAGGCCGGCGCCAGATCGCTGACCCACATCTTTCGCGCCACATCCACCGAGCGCATGGGCAGGTTCACGATGCCCCCGTTGAATACAAGGCTCAGTGTCAGCGAATGCATTGGTGGGGCTCGATAAAGCATCATCCCGAAATAGCCCCGACCGCGGTCGCAGTAGAGGGTGATCGTATCGATAGTTAGCGTCCGCGCTCGTGGTGTAATTTCCGGTGTAGATTGAGGTGATCGCATGGGGTTGGGCATGCCCAACCCCATGCGATTTCGAACTCGGTGGCCACCGGGCTCATCGGTAAGGTGGAGTTACCACACTTCACACGC